>DVLK01000013.1 GCA_018715545.1 Candidatus Caccovivens faecavium
TTATTTTAATTAAATCCAAATTAAATAGCAAGCATTTAAAAAAAATAAAAAATTTTTTTACTAAATATGCAGATAAACAATAATATATTTTGTTTTATAAAATCTATGGAAACAGAAAAGAATAAATCCTGAAAATTTTGTATAAAAAATGCTTAGGGAAGCCTAAGCATTTTTACGCAAAGTTTTTGTCGCGGACAACATCCATTATGATGTCGAAACTTGTCCGCTTTTTCTTTTTTATATACTCACTTATCGCAAACGGCGTGATTGCCACCACTGAGCAGACAAGCACGAGAATAAAATAGGTGAAATAAAAGTGCAGTCCAAACAGAGTGAATGGCAAGCCGTTTTCTTTAAGATATAGAAAGTTGGCACCTTCTACAAGGGCATTGCCTAAACTTGACCAAAGGGCGATGATAAACATGCCGACATACGCTTGCCAAAAATCTTTCACTCTCACTTTGAAGTAGCCGTCCGCGATGCAGGCGATGACAGCGGTGGAGAGAGCAAAGTGAAGAATGATGCTTTCAACATGATAAAAGGAAAGCGTTGAGAGATAGTAGTAATCGCCAAAGATAAAGGTGATAACTCCGCCGAAGAAAGAAGCGACAAGCACAGGCAAAAAGAATTTTTTAGTTTTTGTGAAATAGAAAATTGGAAGAACAAAACTCATAAGGTGACATAGATGCCATGGCAAAACCTCAACAAAGGAGTAATCTCCGCTTGCTAACTGCACAATCATCCTAAGAATTCTCACTGCTGGCATGATAATGCAAAGAACAAAGGTGAATTTTAGGGCGAAATTTTTGTATTTTCTAAATATGAAAAAGGCAACCACAAGCCACACAAGCATGATAACCACAAGCGCAATATGAAGCGGACACCAAAGTCCCGGGCCTGTGCCAAGCGCATCTTTATTTTCAAAAAGCCAATCGGTGAAGGAAAACATATAAACTCCAACTTTCAAATATGTATGAATAAAGCATAGAAGTTATTACACCTTAAACAAATTCATTATAGTGGCATTGACAAAAAAAGTAAAGAAATGTGGCTTATTTAGTTTTATTATTTTTATTTATTTGATATAATAAAATGAGGTTTCCAAATGGAAAGCGTAAAAAAGTTAAAAAAAGAACTAAAATTAAAAGATAAATCTTTTAATGAAATAGAGACAATAAATATTAAAATCAAGAGCGAAGAGGAACTTTATTCGGGCTATAACTACGACAAAAATGAAGTTTTAAATCCAGCGCTTGGAGATTTTTTATTGGAAAAGGCAGAAGCGCTTCCAGTTAAAAGCAAACTTCGTCTAAAATTTTTCTCTGATGTCAAAATAAAGGAGTACGAACTTTTTTCTGCAATAAAAAATAAATTTAAAGGGGAGTTTGAAAACTATCAAAGAGAACTCAAAAAAACTGCACTCTTTTCTTTGGTTGTGCTTATCTTGGGCTTGTTATTTTTAGGGATTTTTATCCTAGAAGAAATATTTTTTCACAACATCGTGCTGTCGATAATCTTGGAGATAGCTTCATGGGTGTTTATTTGGGAAGCTGTTGACGCATTTTTCTTGCAACGGCTATCATTAAAAGCCAAACGAATGCAAATGGCTCGCATCTATGACGCCGAAATGGAGGTTGTTATAGTTGATTTTGATGATATTGAAAAAGAAGAAAATAAAAAGGAGATTTAAATATGAAATATCAAATAATAGTAGATAGTTGTTCAGATATAGATAAATACTATTTGGAGGGAACAGGAATAGGATTAAAAATTGTTCCACTCACCATAAATGTTGGAGATAATGAGTATGTCGATGAGGGCGATGTTAAAATTGAGGAAATGCTCAAAAATCTTAAAACGCCGAAGATAAAAAGTGGAAGTGCATGCCCTTCGCCACAAGCATTTAAGGATGAGTTTGATAAGGCAGACTATACTTTCGTTGTCACAATCACAAGTAAACTTTCAGGTTGCTATAACTCCGCATTACTCGCGAAGAATGAGCATCCAAACTCCGCGCACATTCATGTGATTGACTCAAAAGCCGTGTCCGGAACAGAAATTTTAATTGTCGATAAGCTTGTGGAGCTTATAAACAGCGGGCTTGACTTTGACACGATTGTATCTGAAATTGAAAAGTATCGCGATAACTGCACGCTCTTTTTTGTGTTACAACGCTTTGACAACCTAGTTAATAATGGCAGAATGAGTAAAATTGCTGGACTTATCGCAAGCACAATCTCTCTTAAACCTATTTGCAAGGCTGTTGACGGAGAGATTAGAATTGTGAAAAAGATAATAGGCAGTAAGCACCTCTTTTCAAAGCTTGCTGAGATGATAAAAGAAGTTTTAAACGGCGATAAAGACAGAAAGATAATAATAAGCCACTGCTATGCTGAGGATGAGGCGGAAGAGTTAAAATATCATATTGAAAAAATATGCGGAAGCCAAAATATCAAGATTATTCCAATGCGTGCACTCACAAGTTACTATGCCTTAGAGAAAGGTGTGATTGTGTGCTTCTAGCGGAGCAAACTCTTCTTGTAACATCATACTAAATAGCCACAAACAATCAACTTCAAAAAAAGGTATTCTATTACTATAAACCATGTGATGTTAAAATTTAAGCAAGTTAAATTTTAA
>DVLK01000014.1 GCA_018715545.1 Candidatus Caccovivens faecavium
AACCTATGACCCTCTGCTTGTAAGGCAGGTACTCTACCAACTGAGCTAAACTCCCTCAATGCTTTTTAAGTTTATCATAACCTTTATATGTTTGTCAACCATTTTTTAAGAAAAATTTAAAAATATTAACTAAAAATAAAAAAACTTTGTCACACCAAAGTCTTATCTCCTTGTCTTTTTGTATGCTGGCTCATATCTATACAAGCCTAGATTATAATATTCAGCAATTAGCCCTATCAGCTGTCCACTTGTTGGCTTTTCTTCAAATTCCACAATTTTAGAGTGAAATAGGTCATTTATTTCAAGCAAACTCCGACATTTAAAGGTATCATCTATACTTTTTCTAATACACCGATCAATGGCAATTTCGCTTCCAACCTTAAAATGGTCACTAATTTTTATGTATAGATCTTTATGTAAATTATAGATAAGCCTTGGTTCCTTAACAACAAGTTCCACTGCATAGGTTAAATAGGAAAATCCTAGGAGGTTAACCTTGAAGCCCAGCTTAATTAGCGCAAACTTTGCGACCTTTCTGACGTCCATAATTCCTCCTTTCCTCGATACTTAATATTATATCACAAACAACCATTTATTCAAAGTAAAGTTTATGATAGTTAATTCCTATTTTTGCCTACAATCTGCTACATTCATCGAAAAATGAAAAAAAACCAGCGCTCTAACTGACCTTTTTATCAAGATTTTTTATATTTAAAAACCATAATATTTGCTCGCGCAAGTCCAATAATTATAGGCTGTTCATTATTCTCTCTTTATAATCTTTGGCGTAGTGAGAAATGCTCTTTTCAAATTGTTTCTTGTTTATTTTCCCACTCCTATAAAGTTCAAGTTCCACGCATCCAAATAGTCCATTTTTTGCTTCAAACTTTTTGACAAAATTGGAACATTCTAGTAATGCATCGAATGTGCCTGTATCTAAATATTTACACTTTTTAGGCAACGGGCAAACTTTAACCTTTTTCTCTTTCACATATTTGACAATGACATCTGTAAATTCATACTCCCCGCGCGGAGATTTTTTTAGACCGTCAATCTCTTTCATAGCCCTGTTATTGCAGACATACAATCCTGTCGAAGCAAAATTAGTCTTTGGATGTTCTGGCTTTTCTTCAATTGATATAACATTGTTATCTTTATCAAATTCAACAACACCAAATCTTTGAGGATCTTGCACCTCTTTTGCAAAAAGTGTCAAACCAGCATTATCTTTGACTGCCTTGCTTAAAAGCGTATGCATGTCCTTCATCACAAAGATATTGTCGCCAAAGAGCAAAACAAAATCATCCTCTCCTACAAAGTCTTTCGCATACCTTATTGCGTGAGCAGTTCCTAATGCCTCCTTTTGCACGAAAAATGATATTCTATTACTATATATCTCATCAGAAAACAACTTACAAAAAGTGGAATAGTCACTTTCGTTACATACTATCGCTATTTCGTCCACGCCTGCACCAAATAAAAGTGAAACACCATAAAAAATCATTGGTTTGTCATATATCGGCACAAGCACCTTTCCATAACAATCGGTTATCGGCCTCAACCTTGTCGCCTTACCTGCTGTTAAAATTACACCCTTCATTTTTCCCTCCTAATATTTTATATGTATTTTATCTTATTGCTCCTCTTTGACCATGTCGCATTTCAAAAAGCAAAGAAATAAGAGATGGATAATATTCAATAAATTCACCATTTTCTAACATCATTAAGATTTCCTTTTCTGACGCCCATTTTACATTTTGAACTTCACCATCAATAAATTTAATCTTTTTTAGTGAAATATCTTGTTCTATCAAATAGTAATCGTCAAAACCGTTATCAAAGTTAATGGTAAAATATGCCCTCTCATCGAAGAAATCATATTTTATGCCAAGTTCTTCAAAAAGCTCCCTTTGGACAGCTTGTTTAGAGGTTTCTCCCGCCCGAACACATCCACCAAGCGTCAAGTCCCACATATTAGGCTTTGACTTTTTCGTTTTACTTCGCTGTTGAATTAACATCTCCCCTTTTTTATTAAAAATACATACATGGACAGTTAAGCGACAAAGTTTTCCCGGACACTTTTGCCCTCTTTCAATGATTTTTGTTGTGATTTGCCTATCTTCATCATACAAATTCCACTTTTCCATATCTTCCCTCTTTTTTAATATACAATAAAATTAATAAAAATTAAAAACAATTTATAAAAAATATAATAAAAAATTAAAAAAATAGTCAAAATCATATTTTTCTTGTATTTTTACTATTTTTCATATATTTTTTGAGTTTCTTTGAAAAAATTTCGCCAAGCATTATTTTTTATATAATTTTTATAATTAAAAATATCAACATCATCAGGCTTTATCACCCCTAAGTCTTTCCACCTTATAGGCATGGAGATTTTAGCACCCTCGCGTGCTCTAAGAGAATAAGGACAAACACAGGTAGCACCCTTACCATTGCGCAAATAATCAACGAATATCTTATCTTTCCTTTCCTCCTTCCGTATATTAGTGGTAAAAAGCTTCGGCCATTTCTGCTCTAATATTAGCGCCACTTTCAGAGCAAAATTCTCAAAAGTTTCAAAATTGCAATTTGCTGAGAATGGCACAAGAATATGATAGCCTTTTCCACCGCTCGTCTTTAAAAAGGATTTTAGCTTCAAACTATCTAGGACATCTTTGAGTTTCGTTACGGCGTCACATAATTTGTCGATATTCAAATTTTGATCTGGATCAAGGTCGAAAGTCATAATGTCGGGCTGTTCAACTGCGATTACCTTGCTTGCCCAGATATGAAACTCAATAGTTCCCATTTGCGCTTGATATACTATGTCAGACTGCTTGGATAGATAAAAATAGTCCTCTTCATCTTTACCTAGCGAAAAAGTTTTTAAGTGCGACTTTTCCGTTGTTGGATGCTTTTTGAAAAAACTTTTACCTTCTATTCCATGATGACACCTTATGACGCTTAAAAGTCTTTTGTCTAAAAATGGCATCATAAATTTTGCCACATCTTCATAATAACGCGCAATATCAAGTTTCGTTATATTCTGCTTGGGATATAAAACTTTTTCTGGATTTGTTATCTCAATTTCACCAACTCGAACACTCATTCTTCCTCCAAAACAACCTCTTTCGCTTCTTTGTCAGTGCGAAGGGCGATAAAACTCGCTTGGCGAAGTAGTTTTGCGCTTGTTATCTCAGCATATTGCACTTCCGCCACATATTTTGGCGAAACAAATATCACTCTTTTTTCTTGACAGTCTGAAAAGGGAGAGGTTTTTGTTTTTATCTTACTTAATTTCCTCTCTAACTCTTTCTTTAAACTCTCCGAAAAACCAGTGCCAACCTTTCCTACATAGATGAGGTTGTCACCCTCATAATAGCCAAGTAACAGTGACGCCAACTGTCCGTCGTGTAAAGAGTAGCCTCCAACCACAAACTCCTGCCTATGATAACATTTAATTTTGAGCCAATCATCGTTCCGCTTGCCACTATATTTAGAATTTATCTTCTTCGCGACTATACCTTCTAGCCCTAGCTTTTTTGCTACCTCAAAACACTCCTTGCCGTTACCTAAAACATATTCGCTTAAAATTATATTTGGTGTAAAAAATTTCGATAAAGCTTCTAGTAATTTTTTTCGCTCCAAAAGTGGCTTAGCTCTGACATCCTCACCAAGCGCCAAAATATCAAAAACTACATATGAGAAATTATTTTTCCCTCTCTTGACGCTTTCTTGTAGCATAGAAAAATCACTGCGTCCGTTTTTGTCAAAGACGACAACTTCGCCGTCTAAAATTGCCACTTTATCTCCAAGCGAGCTTTCTAAATCTTCGGCAATGGCGGCAAACTTTTTTGTAAAATCCTTTCCGTTTCTTGATTTAATTTTCAC
>DVLK01000015.1 GCA_018715545.1 Candidatus Caccovivens faecavium
ATCACTTTATGATAAAAAAAGATATCGCTTTAAAATATAAAGAATTTATTTTAAATTGTGTGCGTTTTCATGCACCGATTTGTTTTTCTGCTGACATAAATAGAACGGCATTATTTAGCCATGGAATAAATTTAGATTATCCTATTTTTGTATATGAAAATGCTGTTGATGATAATCTTATTTATGCTTTTAAGGAGGCGCTAAAAGAGGAAAAATTTAATCTATTAGTGCCAATTGAAATTCTAACTAACAAGCAAGAAAGAAAGCTGAGTAAGTTGAAAAATCTTGTTCTTTATAGTAGAAATCAAGAGATGGCATTTTTAAATATGATAAGCAAACTAAACATTAACTATAAGGCTAAAACAAACTATAATATCATCTATAAAGAAAAATTTTGCAAGGTCAATAATGTTGTATTAAATCCCAATTATAAAGAGTTTTGTTTGTGTGCAGAAGAAAAAATAAATTCAATAGATTTAATATATAGAGAATTTTTGATAAACGGAAATAACATCTATATAAATTTAAAAAACAACTCTCAGAAGGATGAAAAAGTCAATATTTCGTTAAATTTTCCGCTAAAACGAGGCTATTATGTCTTTAAAAGGCACAATGGATATTTCACGATAGATAATTTACAGAATGGTGAAAAGCTATTCTTCAATTATGTTAGTCCTAATGCAAATGTCAGCTATTCCATGATTGACGGCTTAGATAACTCTTGTTATGCCACCATATTTTTAAAGTTAAATTTCAACTTGAAAGCGGGAGGAGAGAGAGTACTATTTTTCAATTTGTCAAATAAAAAGTCACCTTTAAAAACCAAGGGACAGTTTGATAAATTATTTAAACTTTCAATGAATAAAAATATGGAACTTTTTGACCTTAAAGTGAAAACAAAAAATCAAAAGTTTGATCAATATTTTAACAATACTCTTCCAAAGAAGATTTGGCTTAAATGGTTAAATTTTGAAAATGACAAAACATTGATAGATAAATACATGACCTATCGTTCTCTCTTTATAAAAGGAAAGGAGAAGATTTCCTTTGTGCCTTTTAAAGAGATTGGGCTTAAGGAACTTGGCATTTTTAATGGCGAATATTACAAAAAAATCTTGATTTCCTTTGGTGCGGAAAAATTTTTGCAGGTCGGAAAAACTAAGTTTTTTAATATAAACAATGTAACAAGATTTAGTCTAAGAAAGAATGAGGTAATAAATTTATCTTTTGATAGAGTATGAAAAATATTAAAATCGGCTTTATTTTTTAATTTTTTTCGAAAATAAAGCCCTTTTTGTTGATTTTTATTGTTTATACATATTAAAAGTTGTATTTATCACACCTTTAAATTATTGTATAAATTCTTTTCTTTTGCGGAAAATAGAGAAAAGGAGTTTATATGAAAAAAATTTTAACTTCATTTTTAATTTGTGTTATGGCGTTTACATTTTTGATTACGCCAACATTACATATTGCAGTTGCTGAGAGCGATGTTGAACTATCATCTAAAAGCGGACTACTTATGGATTATTCAAGTGGTGAAGTTTTGTTTGAGAAGGATGCTCTTGTTCATCTTCCAGTTGCCAGTATGGTTAAGATGATGACAATACTCATTGCTCTTGAAGAGTATGATATGGGCAATGTCAATCTTGACACAATGATATCTACAACCGAAAATGCGTCTGGTATGGGCGGAAGCCAGGTGTTTATTGACCCTTATGTTGAATACTCTTTTGAAGATTTGTTAAAGTCAGTTATTATGGCATCCGCCAACGATGCGTCTGTCGCACTTGCTGAATATTTCAACGGAAATGAAAAGAGCTTTGTAAATCGTATGAATAGGCGAGCAAAGGAACTTGGTATGAATGACACAAACTATGTCAACTGTACAGGCTTGCCAGCGCCAGAACAATATTCCTGCGCAAAGGATAGTTGTCTTTTAATGCGTGAAATATTAAAGCATGACCTCTATCATAAATATTCTAGTATTTGGATGGATACTTTAACACATCCATCAGGAAGAGAAACAGAACTTGTCAACACAAATAAGCTTATAAGATATTTCCAAGGTTGTGACGGTGGAAAAACAGGTTCGACCAATGAGGCAGGCTGTTGTCTGACTGCTTCTGCAAAGCGAGGCGATATGCGACTTATTTCTTGCGTAATTGGAGCGGAAAATAGTAAGACACGCTTTAATGAGGCTTCTCTACTATTAAATTATGGTTTTAGCAATTTTGAAAATAAGTTTTTAATAAATAAAGATGTTGCTCTTTCGGTTGTTCCTGTAAGCAAGGGAAAGGTGGAAGAAATTGAACTATTTGCAAATGAAAGTTTTATAGCAGTAGTCAAAAAAGGCAATGATGAAAAATATGAAACAATATTGAAATTGCCAGATTTTGTTAGAGCTCCGATGAAAGAGGGCGATAAGGTTGGAAGCGTAGTGGTGACAAAGGACGGCAATGTTATTAAAGAGATTGATGTAATAATAAGGCAAGATGTGAAGCATAATTCATACTTTGATAATCTTAACAAGATTGTAGAAAATTGGTAAAACAAAAAACTTAAAAAATTGGCTTAAAAATGAAAAAAAGTGAAAAAAATTGATATTTTTTAAATATTTAAACCTAATTTAATAAAAAATAATTAAAAGTATGCGATTTTCGCGTACTTTTCTTTTTGTAAAAATTACTTTCTATTCGCTTGCAAAAGGGAAGTCTATTTTGTTATAATATTTATATGGATAATGCTGTCGAAGAAAAAGTTGAAGAGAAAACTGAGAATGTAAACGAAAATGCCGAGCAATCGGATATGCTTTTATCATCCGACCAGTATCGTTTTAAACTGGACAACTTTGAGGGACCATTAGATTTACTTTTGCATCTTATCAAAGAGGCAAAGATGGATATTGCCACAGTTAAACTTGCTGATATCACAGAGCAATATCTTAACTATATGCAAGATTTAAAAAATATTGATATGGATAGAGCTAGTGAATTTATCACTATCGCGGCAACACTAATTGAAATTAAGTCTAAAAAACTTTTACCTGTTGAGCAAGAGGCGCTTCCTGATGATGAAGAGGATGATGAGGCAATATTACTAAGACGCCTTAAAGAATATGAGCTATTTAAGCAGACGGGAAAAGAATTGAAAGAGATTGAAGATATAAACAAATTCTATCGGGCACCTGGTAAGGAAACAGAAAAAGTTAAGATTGTAATGAAAGATATGGTGCTTGAACAACTTTTGGATGCTTTTGCCAAGCTTCTGATGAAAGAGGAATTAAAGAAGGTGGCAAAACCTGATGAGCCTAAAAAGATTGTTAAAGATAGATTTACTGTGGCAGAAAAAATTATCTCTATTAGAAATTTTGCAAAAGAAAGAAAGCGTTTTACTTTTGAAGAACTTTTTGAAGATGATATGTCTAAAAGTGAACTTATCAATGTCTTTTTAGCACTCCTTGAACTTTTGAAACTTCAAACGGTTAAAGTGCTTCAAAGTCATGTTTTTGGTGAAATTGTGATAACGGCAAATGAGGTGTAAGTATGAAAGTGGAGAATAAAAAAGAATTAAAAGAGATTGTGCTTTCAATTTTATTTGTTGCGGGCGATGGGCTTGACAAAGATTTTATCTTACAAAAATTGGAAATCACTCCTAAGGAGCTTGATGAGGCTATAAACGAGCTCTGTGCTGAGTATAATGGCGACAAAGGCGTGCATGTTATCAAATATAAAAATAAGGTCCAACTTTGCTCAAATCCAGAGTTTGCAGATTATATTAGTGAAGTGCTTAATCCAGTTAGAGAGCGTTCTCTTACTCGTGCGGCACTTGAAACACTTGCAATAATTGCGTATAAACAGCCTATCACTAAGCTCGAAATAGAAGATATTAGGCGTGTCAATAGTGACTATGCGGTACAGATACTTAGCGAACAAAATATGATTGAAGTGGTCGGGCGTAAGGATGCAGTTGGAAAACCTCTTCTTTTTGGCACAACTGAAAATTTCTTAAAAAGATTTAATCTTCAAGACTTAGCAGACTTACCAGATTATGAACAACTTTTGGAGCGTATAAGAGTGATAAATGAAGAAGAGATTAAAGATGCCCAAAATCAAGGCGATAGTTTATATAATGAATTTGAGCTTAAAACAGAGGAACTTCCAGACTTTTTGAAGGATGAAGATGAATTAAATAAGGTCACTGGTGATGCTATTTCATAAAACTAATGTGATGATTTTGTGAATTTTATATATACTATAAACACCACTTGCTTTTAATAAAAAAGAAATAAGCTAGAAAGAGGTTTGCTTGTAAATGTAATCTTACGGAGGTAAATATGAAGAAAATTTTATTGTCTATCTTGTCAATATTTTTCTGCTTAGGCACTTTGGCAGGTGGCGCTCTTCTTTTATCAGGCTGTGACAGTTCTAGTTATAGCGAAAATAATCCTCTTGAAGAAAATCCTGGGGGGGGGAATTCGTCATTTGACGATGTAGAAAATGATGACGATGCTAATTTAGATGATGAAGATGATAATACAAACGATACAAATGACAATTTGAGCGATGATGAAGAGAATATAGGCGCAAATTCTACTTCGCATGATTTTGAAATAGTAGTTCAATTTTGGTATGATGGTCGTATTCAAACTTCAAGTTCAAGTCTAAGTTCAAGCTATCCGCAAAGAGCATTTACTGCAAAATTGGTTGATGTTTATTCTTCAACCGCTTCTTGGCTCACTGCACCAACAGTTAACTCTGGCGGTTCAACATCTTCTGGTAGTAGCAGTATATCAGCATCATATTTAAGTTATACTTATTCTAGTACTACCACGTATTCGCGTTATGTACAAATTACTGCAACTAAAAATTTAAGTGCTGGCGGTAAAAATTGGGCTTATGTTGGTATGGATACAACAATTGGATTTTCATATGGAGAGTATGAAAATATTTCATCAAATACAACATATAATTATAACGGTAGTACTTTTTCCATATATTCGGTTCCCGTAAGTTCTGGAATAACTGGAACAGTATATCTTAAATATCGTGAAGTGTTAGATTTTAATTTCTATGTTTGGGATTCAGTAGAACACTATAAATCTACAACACATGATACAATGTCGCAATTGTCAGGCGTTATGTTTTATCCGCCTAAATCTACTGAAATTCCTTCTATCACAGGATTTGAATTCATTGGTTGGTCAAGAGAAAAAAATTCTGGTAATAACTCGGGTTATAATTTTCGAGCAGATAGTTTTATAGCTGCTATGTATGTAAATAGCACAAATTCGAATTTATATGCTGTTTATAATGAGCTAACTAAATATACTATAACTTATCACTTAAATAGTCCTTTAACTTCTACTGATAAAACTTATACCCAAACAAAATATCAAGGGGTGGATGTTAATATTTTAAGTTTATCAAGTTGTGGGTTTACATCTCCTACTAGTTATAATTTCGTAGGTTGGGCAACTAGTTCATCGGCATCAAGTGCAACCTATGATCCTGGCGATACTTTCTCAGTAAATGCTAATAGAGATTTATATGCAGTTTGGGAGGCTATTACTTATGAAATTACATATCACTCAAACTATCCAAGCGGAACTAATAGAACGTATACTCAAATAAAACATTTTAATGAGATGATATTCTTTTTGAGTGCAACAGAATGTGGATTTTCTACGCCAAGCGGATATTCGTTTGCTGGCTGGGGAGTAAGAAGTACTAGTAGTTCTGTGCTTTATGAGGAAGGAGAAATGTATCATTATAATGAAGATTTAACTTTGTATGCAGTTTGGGAACGAGTTTATGAAATAACTTATCATTCAAATTATCCAAGTGGAACAAATCTGACATTTATTCAATCTAAGCCAGATGGAGAATCTGTTAATATATTAACTATATCAAGTTGCGGGTTTTCTACGCCTAGTGGCTATACTTTTGAAGGCTGGGCGACAACTACAACTGGTACAGTAAGGTATGATGCGGGTGATACATATTCAACTAATGCGGATGAGGATCTTTATGCAGTTTGGGAGCGTGAATCTTATAATCTTACTATCAATTTTGCATATAATTATGGAACATACAATGTGAGTTTGAGAGTTTCAACAAACAGAGGAACTCTTTCAAGTAGTTCTATGAGTGAAGGTGGCTCCGTGACGCTTACTTCTGACGGAACAACAAGCACGCACACTGTAACGATAAGAGAAAATTCGCCTTCTCCAAACTATTTTTATGTTGGCACTTCCACCACTCCGACATCTTTGACATCATATTCATATAGTTGGACGCCGACATCAAACAAATCGATAAATATTTACACCGAACAGCGGTATTCGATAACATATAATGGAAATGGAAACACGGGCGGGTCAACCTCCACCACATACTATAGATATGGAACAGGAACGATTGCGAATTGTGGTTACACGCGCACGGGGTATGATTTTGCAGGCTGGGCAACATCATCTTCTGGTGGGGTCGTGTATGATTATGGTGATACCGTTAGAAATAGTTATTTAACTCTTTACGCTGTGTGGACGCCGAAGATTATTACGGTTAATCTCAACAAAAATGAAGGGTCTGGTGGCACAAGCACGATATATTTAAAATATAACAGTGGTTGGTATTCTAATAGTTCCTGCACGAATTCCATTACCTCAATCACAAAACCGACTCGCACAGGCTGGACTTTTAATGGCTATAAAGAAAGCGCGAACGGAACGGGAACAACTCTGATTGACGCCGATGGTAATATAACGGCAAGCAAGACTTTTTACTATACCTCTGGCACAAAGACGATTTATGCAGTGTGGCTAGCGAATAATCAAGCCTACTATGATGACGAGGGTGGCTATTGGTATGTAGAGATAGGAAATATGCCACAGAGTAAGGTCGATGACGCATTAAAAACGACCTTGTCTTCCAATTGGGCAAGCTTAGTTGCGGGCGATAGTTATTATTTTGCTGGAATGACATTAACTTCAA
>DVLK01000016.1 GCA_018715545.1 Candidatus Caccovivens faecavium
TATAAAAGATAAATTTTCTTGACAGAATAAACAAAATATTCTATAATTTGAATATGTTAAAGATAGAAAATTTAAGTTATTTAGTAAGCGTCAATAATGACGGTAAAGATATTTTAAAAAATATAAATTTAGATTTTTTGAAAGGAAAAATCTATGTCATAACTGGGCCGAATGGCAGTGGAAAATCTACCCTTGTTAAACTAATCATGGGAATCCTTTTGCCGACCGAGGGGAAAATTATTTTTAATGGTAATGATATCACAAATTTAAAGATCAACGAGCGGGCGAAGTTAGGTATCGCCTATGCTTTTCAACAGCCTGTCACTTTTAAAGGCTTAAAAGTTAAAGATTTACTAAATATTGCATCTAATAAGGAAAACGACTTTAACACGCTTTGTGATTATCTATCCAAGGTTGGATTGTGTGCAAAGGACTACATAAATCGTCCACTTGATGACAAACTTTCTGGCGGGGAACTCAAAAGAATTGAACTTGCCATGGTGCTTGCACGAAATGCTAGCGTTAATATCTTTGATGAGCCAGAGGCAGGAATAGATCTATGGAGTTTTGAAAATTTAACCAAAGTCTTTAAGGAGTTATCGTCAACAACAATCATAGTTAGTCATCAAACAAAGATTTTAGAGATTGCAGACACAGTTATCCTTTTAAAAAACGGCACTGTTGAAAAGATTGGAAAGTATAGCGAAATAAAACCATATATTAATTCCGATATGTGTGGAAAACTGCGAGGTGAAAATGGACAAGATTGACAAAATGCTTTTAGAGAAAGTTTCCGACCTACACAAAATTTCCTTGGGAGCTTTTAACATCAGAAAAAACGGACAGGTGCTTGATAGAAAAACTACCAAAGAGATTGAAATTATACCTAAGAAAGATAAAAGTGGAATAGATATAATTGTTAAGCCGAATGTGCAAAATAAAGCGGTACATATTCCCGTGATTATCACTGCGGGTGGACTTAATGATTTAGTATATAATGATTTTTATATTGGTAAAAACGCAGATGTAACCATTGTTGCAGGGTGCGGTATTCATAACGCGACTAATGAAACCAGTACGCATAATGGAATACACTCTTTCCATCTTGCTGAAAACTCTCATGTTAAATATATTGAACGCCATGTTGGCGAAGGGAAAGGTAAGGGCGGAAAAATTCTAAATCCAATAACAAAAATATATCAAAAAGAAAATTCTTTTATGGAAATTGAAACATTGCAACTTGGCGGTGTGACATCAAGCGAGAGAAAGACCTTTGCAAGTCTAGGTGAAAATGCACATCTTGATATTCAAGAAAATATTTTGACTGAAAATACAGAAACTGCCACAACTTCATTTAAGGTGACACTTAAAGGTAAAAATTCAAAGGTGGAGGTTGTTAGCCACAGCGTGGCAAAGGGTGATAGTTATCAAGAGTTTAAGTCAAATCTAATTGGAAAAAATGAATGTTTTGGCCATGTGGAATGTGACGGCATACTCTTAAATAACGCTCGCATTATTTCTGTACCGATGATTGATGCTCTTTCCTCTGATGCTTCACTTGTACATGAGGCTGCTATTGGAAAAATTGCAGGAGATGAACTTATTAAACTCATGACACTTGGACTTAGCGAAGAAGAAGCAGAGGATGTGATTATTAAGGGATTTTTGATGGGGTAACACTGGGACAGACACCAACTACGCTTAACGCGGGCACGAAAAATAAAAATTTTCCTAACCGCTACTCCGTTGGTTTCTCTTCCCAGTCCTCTTCCTTGTAGGTGATTTTCAATTTATGCTTGCCGAACAAAGTTCTACGCTTCGCAAAATTGAAAATTTATTATAAATAGTTTATGAAAAAAGAATTATGTGGTAAAAAAATATTAGGAAGTAATATGAAGGTCGAATTTTGGTACTATGAATTAGAATTAAAGTTATTTAATCCATTGATGTTAATAATATTATTTGCAAAGAAGATATTGAAAATAATTAAGTGTCAGTAATTATTTCTTGCATAAATATACATAAAAGGAGTAGGTATGGCGAAGAAGAGTAAGGTAGAAAAAACTATCGACAAGCAGAAAAAAGCACATCCTGTTGCCTTTCTTTTGGTTGTGTTTTTTTTGATTGCTGGTGCGGTAGCGGGCTATTTTACCGTTAAGCACTTTACACAAAATGATATATTTGAAATTGTAGGTCAACAAACAATCACATTAAGTCTTGGTGAAACTTATGAGGATGAAGGGGCTGTTGCCATATCTTTTGGTAGAGATGTCAGCGATAAAATCAAGGTTGAAAATAATATAAACAACTTAGAGGCAGGGCGATATTACATAAAATATACCATTGATGATATTCGTTATAGTGGAGTTGTGAAATATCGTTATATTATTTACTTAGATGAAGAGGAAAATATTGATACTCCGACCGATGAAAATGGCGAAAGTAAAAGTTTAAATTTAGTTTTAACGGGGGGGGGATAGTCAATGGCTAAGAAGAAAAAAGTTACCACCTCTGTCAAAGTTTGGACAACAATTTTATGTATTTTAGCGCTAATTGTCGGCTTCATTGGCGCTGGCTTTATCTATATTTACATCACAAAGCCCGAAAGTGATGTGTTTGTAAGTGGCGACTTTGAAGTTCATTTTATGGAGCTGGGCAATCAATATACTGGCGATTGCATCTATATTAGAAGTGGAAGTACAGATATACTTATTGATGCTGGTTCGCGTCAAAATAGTGCATCTGCAATTATTGAATATGTTGATGAGTTCGTTAAAGATAATACCTTGGAGTTTGTTATTGCTACGCATGCAGACCAAGACCATATCGCAGCATATGAGGGTATTTTTGAGCATTATAATGTTGAAACGATAATAGACTTTCCTTTGACCAATAAGGTAGGAGATAAGGAAACTAATATTTTAAGAACCTATTACGAATATCGTGATTTAGAGGTTGAAAACGGAGCAAAGCACTACTCGGCACTTGAATGTTATGAGGAAAGTGCTACGGGGGCGCAAAGAGTTTATCAAATATCTGACAATGTGGAAATGGAAATTTTGTATAATTATTATTACGAAAATTCTAGCTCGGATGAAAATAATTATTCTGTTTGTTTGATGTTTAATCAGGGCGATAACCACTATCTCTTTACAGGTGACCTTGAAGAGGATGGGGAACTTGAACTTATAAATTACTATAATGGTTCAAGTGAAGAGCGTTATGAACTGCCTCATTGCGTGCTTTATAAGGCAGGGCATCATGGCTCAAAAACATCATCAACCGCAGAACTTATGGCAGTAATTCAGCCTGAATATGTCATCGTTTGTTGCTGTGCGGGAACACCTGAATATACTACAATTGAAGAGAATAAATTTCCAACACAAATAATGATAGACAATGTAGCACCATATACCGATAATGTCTATATACCAAGCATGCTTGATGAAATAACAGGTTATAATAAAAACGGTGAGCCAAACTCTTGGACGGTGACTCCTATGAATGGAAATATTGTCTTTTCAGTTACTAATGGCGAAGTTAAACTAACCTTCTCTAACAACGATCTAAAACTTAAAGACACCGAGTGGTTTAAGGAAAATAGGGAAATGCCGGAAGAGTGGATATAAGTTAGGACAGATACCAACATTTATAATAAAATATGAA
>DVLK01000017.1 GCA_018715545.1 Candidatus Caccovivens faecavium
TAAAAATATTAGTTAAATTTTTTTAACTAAATTCTTACATACAATATTATATAAAGAAAAATGATAGTTAAATCTTTTTAACTATCACCCGTCTTTCGGATGCTTCGGAAGTCCTGGCATTAAGTTGATTTTTCCGCATTGCGCCACAACAAACTTAGCCCCATTTTTAAGGCTTAAATCTTGCACTTTAAGCGTTTTGCTTGTTTTATCTTTTTCATCTATAAGAGCATATTGACTTTTGGCAATTATCACCTCATAATTTTTTGCTAACTGTTCATATTTTTGTAATTTTTCCTCAACTACACCCACAAATTCAACATCACTAGCCCCATAAACTTTCTTAGCTATACATTCAATTTTTTCTTTAATGCTGGCACTTTTTGAATATGCAAATTTTAGCTTTGTATTCTTTGTGTTTCCAATCAAAATTTTTGCAAGTTCACGACATCCCTCTCCGCCCTTTTCAAATGGATAGCATATACAGCATGGCACAGGACAAGAACTCTTAAACTTCTCAATCTCTTTTTTATCATCGTTTTCAAAGTGATTTATAGCAACAACACAGCTTTTATTAAAGACATTCTTTATTGTGTCAATATGTTTTAATACATTCTCTAACCCATGTTCCTTTAAAGCTTTCATGGTGACAACCAGAACAACAATATCAGCATCAAGTCTTGCTTCTCTGCATTTTAAATCAAAAAACTTCTCAGCTCCAAGGTCCGCACCAAAGCCTGCCTCGGTCACAACAAAATCGGAATATGTGAGAGCTGTTTTTGTGGCAATAACACTATTCGTTCCCTGTGCAATATTTGCAAAAGGTCCACCATGCACAAAACAAGGTGTCCCCTTCGCCGTCTGCACTAAATTTGGGTATATAGCATCCTTTAAAATCTTCATTAAAGAATTTACTATATTTAAATCCTTTGCAAAAACAAACTCACCCTTGCTATTTTCTCCAATTATTATATCACCAAGCCTTTTCCGTAAATCCTTTTCATTCTCTGACAAGCAAAGAATAGCCATAATTTCACTTGCTGGCGTAATCACAAAACTGTCATGGCGAGGATGATTGTTTTTCAACTTTTCTTCATTTACCGTAATTTCTCTTAACGCCCTATCGTTTATGTCCATACAGCGCGGGAAAGTGACCTTTTGAATATCTAGTTCATTCCCCTGATATATATGATTGTCGATATTTGCGCATAGTAAATTGTTCGCAGTTGTAACCGCGTGCATATCACCAGTGAAGTGTAAGTTGATATCATCTGATGGCTCAACGGTCGCCTTACCGCCACCAGTTGCCCCGCCCTTCATACCAAAGGTCGGTCCAAGCGATGGCTCACGCAGAGCAAGCGAAACTTTCTTCCCTAAACTTTTTAATGCATCAGCTAGCCCAATGGAAATTGTTGTTTTTCCTTCCCCGCTCTTTGTCGGCGTCATTGCTGTAACTAAGATAAGCTTGCCTTTTGGCGCAAATTTCAAACTTCTAATTTTTGCCTTATATCTTCCATAGCACTCTATATCTTCGTCTTTAATGCCAATTGATTTTGCAATTTTAACAATATCTTTCATAACGCCTCCTAAAATCTCGCTTAATAAACAGTAAAACTTTTAGTAAATTTACTTTCCTCATAAATTCGATAATTTAAATCAATTTAAACGATAACAAAAGCATTTCTTAAATATTTCGTGATGAATGGCAAGTTAGTAGTATTATTTGATATTTTTGAGATAAATTTTTTAAGATCTGTCTTGCAACCTCTAAATTTTTGTCATCAAGATTGACAAAAGGGTCGTCTAAAATTATAAATGGCTTTTCCTTATCAAACACCAAATCAATAAGTGCAAATCGCTTGCATATTTCCACTAAGTCTTGCACGCCAGCACTCAAATATCCTTCTTCAAGCATATTTTGTTTTAAGTGAACATCCAAATTTCCGTCAACGATAAGTTCGTCACTCGTTATAAATTTTTTATAAAACTCATCAAATTTTTGTTGCACAGGCTTAACATATCTTGATGATAAATTTTCAGAAGAGATCAAAAGAAAGTTTTGTGTTGTTTCCAAAATTCTAATCTTATTGTTTAACTCTTCACTCTTTTCTGTGTCTGCTTGAAGTTTGTCATCATACTCAGTTATAGGCAAAATGTCTAATTCGTTTTGATAATGTTTTAAATCATTCTCTCTTTCAACAACGCCTCTTTGAGCGTCCCCTATTTTACTTACTACTTCTTCATAATAGTTGACAAAATTTCGAGGTGAACCATCAAAAAGCAAGTTTATTTGTTCATCAATCTTCTTAATTTCTTCTTCTTTTTGCTTTATTTTTTCGGATTTTTCAGTATTTTTATCAAAAAGTTCAGTTTTTTTCAATTTTTTTTCGTTTTTAAGGCTATTATCTTTCTTTTTTTGTTTTAAATAGACAACTAGCAAAACAACTCCTAAGATAAACAGCACTGGACACGCCACTATAAAAGCGATATAATCAAGTGCAAAAAATAACCCAATAGATGCGATTGACAACACAAAGAAAAGAATAGATAAAACTAATGTCGTCTTTTTAACCTTAGGCATTTCTGCTTTTTCTTCCTCTTGTGTTTCGGCATCTTCGACTTCTTTTAAAGTTTCGTTGAGATACATCATGGTCGCGCTTTTCTCTGTCATCAATCTTTCATATTCTTTTTGTTTTGCGTCCATTTCATCCTTAATGCGTTGATATAACTTTAACTTTTCCTCACTTTCGGCAAGATTATTTTTTGTGATGCTTATTTTATTTGTTAGCGCATTTTCTTTTAATTGTAACTCTCTAAACCTTGCCTTATCGCTTTCAAGGTTCAAAGTTTTAAGTTCGCTTTTCAATTCTCTAATCTTTTGCTTAATCTTTTCGACCGCCTTAGAGAGTGCATCAACATCATCGCCATAAAGTTTGCCTGTTGAAAGCGAGGCCTTTATGTCATCATTTATTTCGCTTGGCAGTTCCTTTTGCCCAAAGAATATTGTCGCGTCAAAGGTTTCCTTCCCAACACCAAAAAGTTCACGACCAATATTTGAAGAATACGCATCACTCTTTAAGTTATTTTCAGCGTTAAATAAGTAAAATTCATCAAGCGTTGCGGTGCGATTGAAAACGCGCCTAATCTTAAACACACCCTTTTCTGAAACAAAAACAAGCTCTCCGCCAAACTTTCCACCCTCAAAAGGCTGATATTTTGTGCGGTCGGTGAGTTTACTATTTTTTCTCGCATTTGCGCCAAGTCCATAAAACATCGCCTTGATAAAAGAGGCAAGCGTGGTTTTCCCATAGCCATTTTTCTCACAGATTGAAGTTACATTTTCATTAAAGGACACATCAACATTCTTTAATTTCCCAAACGCGTCTATGTGGCAAGATATCAATTTCATAACAGTATATCCTCCCCTTTAAGCGCCGACAGTCCGATCGTGGCTACCTTTTCTTTTTCTAAATCAGTCAGTTTACTAGCAAACACTTCCTTTAAAAATTCGCTTTTTAAGGAAAGCACATCTTCTTTGTAACTCTCAAAATCATAAAGCGTGGTTGTTTCATCCACTATGTCTAAATAGAAAAACTTGCCATATAGGTTTTGCTTAATTAATTCCACTTGCACAGGGTTATCTTCGGTGTGTTTACCTCGGATTATAATCTTCACAAGGTCAGTTTTAGAAAGTTTTGAGGCAATTTCTTCCACCTTTTGCATAATTTGAAAATGATTGACATCTGGCGTGATTGTAAGTTCAATCTTCCTATAATCATATTTACTAAAAGGAATAAACTCTCGTTTAAATTTTTGTCCATCTATATCTAAAAGATAAAAGCCCTTTTTATCTCCGATTTTCACAGTATCGTTAAAACTTTTGCCTTCCAAACACCCGCTATACTGCCAAATTCCACGATTATCAATTTTGCCCTCTTGCTTTGCATGAATATGCCCAAGTGCCAAAAAATCAATATTTCTGCCCTGCAAATTGTTCGTATAAACGCCGTTAAAATATTCGTCAGTCGTGTTTATTGGCTGATGGAGCATTAATATATTAAATCTATTTTTGTCAAAATCAATGGATGTATAGAATAGATTATGCACATATCTAGATAGCGACGCTCCGCCTATTGTGACATTTTCGCCTATATCGACCTTAGAAAAATTCTCCTTAAATAAGATAAAATTTTTTGGCATTTCTTCATCTGCAAAAGGACAAAAGTTTGCGTCATGATTACCCCAAATATAGAAAAATTTGATGTTAGGATGACTTAATACCGCCTTTTTAAACAAATTTACAGAATTTTTACTCGGCGCTGGCACATCAAAAGTATCTCCACATAGAAGAATTGCACTCGCGCCGTTTGTTTCAGCATATTGCACTAAATCAAAAAAGTTTTGAAGAAGTTGATTTCTCTTCAATTTTCTCTCATCCGCGCCCAGCCCTTTCAATTCTTTAATATCAATATGAATATCTGCACAATGAATTATTTTCATAAAATATATTATATCAAATCCACTCAAAAAGACAAAATAAAAAAGTATATTTACTAAAATTATATAGTCTGAAAAAATATGAAAAACATATTTATAATCTAAAAATGAAGTTTTTACACAAACAATAAAAAATCATAAAAAAATTTATAAGCCGAAACTTATAAATTTCTCGTTCATTATTTTTTTGATTTCTTTGTTTTTTTAGTGTCTTTTGTTTCAGCGGTTTCAACCACTTCTACCTCAGTGCTTTTTTCTGTCTCTTTCGAAGGAGTTTCGACAACAACCGTTTCTTCTTTAACAGCTTTCTCTTCTTTGCTTTCTTTTTTAGCCTCTTTCTTTTCAAGTTTAGCCTTTTCTTCTTCCTCTTTCTTTAAGGCTTCGGCTTTAAGTTCCTCTTCGCTCTTGAAAACGGTGTAAATAGCATAAGCGTCAACGGTCAAATAACTCTTTTCTTTTCCGCCTGTTTCGATAACAACAAGTTTCTGAGTTTCGTCAAATTTAAGTTCGGTGATAGTTCCATAAACTCCACTTGTTGTAAGCACCTTATCGCCCACTTTAAGCGAATTTGTCTGCTCTTGAATTTTCTGTGTTTCCTTTTTGTTCTTGCTGTTCATCATGATAGGAAGAGCGATTAACATCAAAACAACAATACCAATTAAAACATAGTTGATGACATTTTCCATGAACATTCTCCTTTATTTAAAATAGAACCCCATTAAAAGGATTAAGAAAATCACACAGAGCGGAATAGCTAGCTCATTGATACCCATGAAATTTTCTCCTTTTAATAGTAACATAGTTTACTAAAATTTTCCAAACGAAATTAAGCGAAAAATGAAATTTTTATAATTTTATTAGCAAAATTTCTTCGCCGTCTTGTTTCGTTACACATTCTAGCACAAAATTTAAGTTGCGTCAATAGGGAAAATTTTTTATTTACTCAATATAACCGCTCTTAACCTACCATAATTGAGAAAAAATAGCAATAAAAATATTGCTAAATTTTCTTTGTTCTTATCTCTTCTTTAAGGCGAGCGATAAAGTCGTTTAGGTTAAGCCCGCTCTTATTTTCATATCCGCGTCCACGAATGGAAATTGTCTTATTTTTCTCTTCTTCATCGCCGACAATGATAAGATATGGCACTTTTTCATTAAGCGCCTCACGAATTTTGTAACCTATCTTCTCGTTTCGGTTATCGCTCTCCGCTCTTAAACCATTTTCACGAAGTGTAGCCGTAATCTCATTAACATAGTCACAATTCCTTTCAGTGAGAGAAAGCACCCTAACCTGCTCTGGCGAAAGCCAAAGTGGAAACGCGCCTGCAAAGTTCTCGATGAGCAAACCGATAAAGCGGTCGATTGAGCCATAGATAACTCTGTGTATCATGATAGGGCGATGCTTTTCGCCGTCCTCGCCGACATATTCAAGTTCAAAGCGCTGTGGAAGTTGGAAATCAAGTTGAATGGTTCCGCACTGCCAAGTTCTGCCTATGGTGTCTTTTAGGTGGAAATCAATCTTAGGTCCATAGAACGCTCCATCGCCCTCGTTTATGATGTAGTCAAGTTTGAGTTCGTCAAGTGCATTTTTTAGAGCGTTGGTAGCAAGTTCCCAATCTTCGTCACTGCCCATGCTATTTTCTGGACGCGTGGAAAGTTCAACATGATAGGTAAAATTGAAAATCTTGTAGACTTCATCAATTAGAGCCACAACGTTCTTAATCTCATCCTTAATCTGTGACGGTGTCATGAAGATGTGTGCATCATCCTGCGTGAAACTTCTAACTCTAAGTAGTCCCCCAAGTTCGCCCGACTTTTCATATCTATGCACAATGCCAAGTTCACCAAGCCTTAATGGTAGTTCCTTATATGAGTGAGGCTCACTCTTATATACAAGCACTCCACCTGGACAGTTCATAGGCTTAATGGCATATGTTTCATCATCAATAGTAGAGAGATACATATTGTCTTTATAGTGGTCCCAGTGCCCTGATGTTTCCCAAAGATGACGATTGAGCATGATTGGTGTCATTATTTCCTTATAGCCCGCTTTTGTGTGTATTTGACGCCAATAGTCGATAAGTTCATTTCTAATAATCATACCTTTTGGTAGATAGAAAGGAAAACCTGGTCCTTCTGGCGAAATCATAAATAGTTTAAGTTCCTTACCCAACTTTCTATGGTCACGCTTTTTCGCCTCTTCAATCATGTTAATATGCTCAGCAAGTTGTTTTTTATCTGGATAAGCATAGACATAGACGCGTTGTAGCATCTTATTCTTCTCACTTCCTCTCCAATATGCACCATTCACAGCGTGAATTTTGTAAGCATAGTTTTGTAATTTCTTCGCACTCTCCACATGTGGACCTCGGCATAGGTCAAAAAAGTCATCGCCTGTGTAATATAAAGACACCTCTTCATTTTCTGGCAATTCGTTGATAATCTCAGTCTTATATTCGTTTCCCTTAAAGAGTTTAAGCGCCTCTTCTTTTGAAACAACCTTGCGCGTGAAATCTTCACCCTTATTTATTATCTCCTTCATCTTCTTTTCAATCTCAGGAAAATGGTCTGGCGTAAGATTGATGTCTAGGTCGATGTCATAATAAAAGCCGTCATCAATACTTGGTCCTATGGTAAGTTTTGTGTTTGGATAGAGGCTTGTAAGCGCCTTTGCTAAAATGTGAGCAAGCGAGTGTCTTGCCTTTTGTATTTCTTCTTGTTTCTTATCTTTTTCCATATTTATCTCCTTTTTCCCGCTTTAAGGGTAACAAAAAACGCCCTTAAAACAAATTGTTTTTAAGGACGATTAAATAACCGTGGTTCCACCTTAATTGCACGAAATTCGTGCCACTCTTTCAAAGCATCTTCAAGCGCAAAAGTGGTTTCATTTTTAAGCCTCATCAAAGTTTTTCACCAAACAACTCTTCTCTGTGCATGACAACTTAAAACTACTTGTCTTTCACTAAATGCACTTTTATTATATTCAAGTCTAAAAATATTGTCAAGTATTTTTAAGAAAATATTTTTTCCATACTCTTGTTGTAATTAACTTTAATGCGTTCAGAGAAAATTTTAGTTAAAAAATCAACTGTTGCATCCTCTCTGTCGCAATAGAAATTTATTTTCTTAGGAGAAAGCTCAATTAGAGTAGATACTAATGCTTCATTGTTTAAACTTTCAAAGCACTCGTCTGCCATAATGCTGTAACCATTCTCCTTTTCAAACACCGAAATCTCGTTTTCTTTAATCTCCAAGTTGTCCACCAAAAATTTAAGTAAATCATAGAACGCATCATCGCCTATGAGATAGTCGCTGTTCTCATTGGCAAGAAGCACAAGTTCGCCCCATTTATCGCGAAGGGCTTTTAGTTTGAAATCATAAAAGGAATCCAAGTTTAGTGTACTTTTAAGTTCTAAGTTCTTGCTTATGATAAACAAATCTGTTTCTCTATCAAAATTCATTAAGGCCTTTTTAAAAGCAGTCAAACTTATCTTTTCATGACTTGGCAAGCACAAATTTTCCTTTAAAAATCCGTCTTTATAGTGAGAACAAATCACCTTTATGATATTCTTTTCCAAGATATTTGTAAGACGATTTTTTTCTTCCATAGGACAAGCAAACATGATATTAAAAACGCCATATTTTTCATAACAAGTAAGCACAGTTTGACCACCAAGCTCCTCTTTCATAGACTGAAAAATACTTCGTGCCACATCAAGTCTATAAGTTGATAAGCAAAATTCCCACATAAAAGCTCCTCACAAACAGCGTTATTGCGCTAATTATCAATAAAAGCACACAATCTGATAGTTCTATTTTATGCAAGGAATTTAAAAATACTCTTAAAATTTTTAATTTATGCTAATTATTTGACATTAATTATTTTTTTGAGCTAATATATATTTAGAATATTACATAATTTAATCGTGATTATAGCACATATTAATTAGAAAAGGAGCAAAAAATGAAAGTATTATCTAAAAAAAGCCTTTTATTACTAATAGTTATTCTTATCGCTCCTATTTTTCTTTTGGTTGGATGCGGAGAAGTGCAAACTTATAACATAACAGCCACCACAAACTGTCAAAATGGTAATGTCACAGGCATGGGAAGGTATGATGACGGAAGTAGAGTGACATTGACGGCTAAGGGAGTGAATAACAAAAAGTTTATCGCTTGGGTATATCAAAATAAAACAATTTTAATAAGCGACAATGCTTACACAATTGAAACCTCGGCGGACAGCATGACAAGCACATTATCATTTACAGCCTCCTCCTACACAAGCGATAATTACACTGCTATATTTGAGGACAACAGACAAATGTATTATACGGTGTCCTCTTATCGCGTTGTCGAGCATGCTGAAAACACAGATATTCCAGAGGAAGATATAGAAAATCAAGATATAACCTGCACAGGAGCTTTATCTATAAATATTGGAGAAAATGCACTAAATTATCGAAATATCATAAACTTGACAAATCACAGCTTTTTGAATACCACAACACCTTTTTTAGATGTTAGAGATGTGTTTAGTTTTAATAACCAAACTCCATACTACATTTACTTTACATTCTCTGCTAATGAATTTACTTCAAGCAAAACCATAGCATTAACATACGGAAATTCTAGCGAGCAAGATGGTGTCGATGTTGATTTTCAAACTAATGGCGATATAGTTTTAACATACTCCTTTGATATGACAGAGGAAGAAACAACTGACGGTGAAGAAGGCACTAATGATGGTGAAGCTAAAATGTTAACCTCTCTTATACTCACTCTTTGTCCTTTAAGAGCAAATGAGTAAAGTTAATAAATTGTGTTTTTAATTAAAATTAAATTGCATACCACACTGTATATTGTGTAGTATGCAATTTTTTTAACAGTATGACGATTAGAAAAGAAAGTTCTTTATTTGCTAAAATGTAATCAAATTTAATTTGGAAATACAGTTTTTGCCTAAACGCACGCGTATTCTGTCACCTTAATTGTGAACAGCACGCCAAGATAGTTTTGTGCCTTATACTGCACCCTGTCGCCGTTGGCATTCATGCAAAAAATGTTGTTATAGTTTGTTCCAAGGTCGCGGGTAAAATATATCGTGTCTTTTCCGTTTTCTAACAGAAAATCCTTTGCTAGGTCGGAAAATTTGATACTACCAAGCTTTTCCGTTCCATTTGCATTTGTGGTGAAGTTTGATATTTCTTCACTTGACGCCACAAAGATATTTTCTGTGACGCTTGTTGGCGTGCCATTAAGTGAAGTAGTGCCAAAGGTTAGCATGCTCTTTGTTTCGCTTACTAAGTATGTGCCGTCAATTTGATTTTGCTTAAATTCGGTTACACTTTCAGAAGAATAGCCAGCATTCGCTCCAAGAAAACTATCTGAAAAGGCATCAATATAGACTATCTCAGCTAACACCGCCAGCGTATCGGTCGTTGTACCGTAGCCCGAGGTTTGACTTGATGAATATACCAATCTCCACCTTATCGGCATAACCTCATACCAATTACTGTTATACTGACAATATTCTTTTCCGTTATATACCTTTGACTGCAAAGACAAGCCAGCAAAGTAATATGTTGTGCCAACAGTAGTGGAAGAATTGATATTTGAAATGAGCGTGCTGTCGGTCACCTTATCTTGTGGCATCTTGCCGTTTTCTATATACCAGTAACCGCCCTCACTGTCATACTTTGCTGGATTGTTAGCCATCCACTGAGCGTAAAGAATGACATCCGCTGTGGTAAAGGTGTTGCTAGCAATAATCTTGCCTGTTGAGTCTATTATTCTTGTTCCACTTGTTGCCGATGTATAGAAACCGTTGAAAGTATAGCCCTCTCGCGTTGGCAAGCTTGTCAAACTTGTGATTGAGTTGCCTGTTGCCGAACTGTTGGCGTAAAAACCATTTCCATATTTAACCCAAATTTCTTGCGTGCCACCACTGCCACCGTTTGCGTCTAATGTAATTGAGTAAATACCAGCCTCCCAAATGGCATAGAGAGTTAGCCCAGCACCCTCTGAATATGTATCTCCTGCATAGAAATTTAAACCTGTGCCTTCTGGCTTGGTGTTCCAATGAGCTATCTCATAGCCCACTCGCGTGAATAGGTCATACCCCGCAATCACAATCTCCTGCCCGCTAGGCACTTGCTCAGTTATTACCTCATTTTCGCCAAAGTTGGAATTGTATGTGATGTTAACCGAAAAACCTTGCAAGATAGGATAACCGTCATTGGCACTCGGCACAAGTGACCAGACCTCAACAAAGTCCCAAGGATACCTGCTACTCCACTTAGAGCTATCTTGATACCAACTTAAACTTTTGGCATTAGCAATTAAATTTTCATCTTTTGACGCCCCAGTGTTAGAGGAAGAATCACCAATTCCATACGAAAGCGTGCAGTTTCCACCATAATAGTTGTTGGTGATTGTGGAATAACCAGCATACCCCACAATTCCGCCTACATAATAACTACCAGTTACAGAGCCAGTGTTATAGCAGTTTGTGGCCGTGCCACCTTCCCCCACAACTCCGCCAACCCGATTATCCCCAGTCACCTTGCCGGTGTTATAGCAATTGGTGATTGTGGCGGAAGAATAATAAGCCTCCCCCACAACTCCGCCAACCCAATTATCCCCAGTCACCTTGCCGGTGTTATAGCAATTGATAACTCTATCATAATAATTTCCCACAACTCCGCCGACAAAATTACCACTCCCAGTTACATTGCCAGTGTTATAGCAGTTGGCAGCATTACCACCCCCCGCAACTCCACCGACAAAATTACCACTCCCAGTTACATTGCCAGTGTTATAGCAGTTGGCAGCATTACCACTCCCCACAACTCCGCCGACATCACCACCACTTCCAGTTACAGTGCCAGTGTTATAGCAATTAGTAATTGTGGAATCTTCACGAACAGTCCCCGCAACTCCACCAACATCACTACCACCCCCGGTTACAGTGCCAGTGTTATAGCAATTAGTAATTGTGGAATCTTTACGAACATCCCCCGCAACTCCGCCAACCCAATTATCCCCAGTCACATTGCCGGTGTTATAGCAGTTGGTGATTGTGGAATTATAATAAACATCCCCCACAACTCCGCCGACAAATCTGTAACTCCCCAATACAGCACTAGTGTTATAGCAGTTAGTGACTGTGGAATAGTAAGCATACCCCACAACTCCGCCGACATGTTCATATCCTTGTATATTAGAGTCAATAATTCTAATGTTTTTTATTGTAGTTTTATTAGTATTTGACTGACCACTAACATATCCAAAAAGCCCTTGATAGGAATAAGCAATTTCAGTGTAAAGCCCAGAGATTGTGAAGTTTCCACCGTCATAGTGACCAGAAAAATAATAGGATGATACACCTATCGATTCCCACCAATATTCAGACATATCTAAGTTGGCTGTTTGAACATAGTAAAGTGATTTGTATGTAGAATTTGTTGAAGAGCTATTAATTAAATATGCAAGACGCGCAAGTTGCTTAGGCGTGGCAATTTTATAAGGATCACTCTCAGTGCCACTTCCACCTGCAAAAGAGTCGGCGTAATTTCCCTCATTAGTCCAATAATGTTCTATATCATTAGGAAACATATCACCAAACGAGTTAGTTAAATATGGATAACCATTGTTTATATTAGAATCTATTTGCCAAACATTTTCAAAGTCCCATACACTACTCCACTTAGAGCTATCTTGATACCAACTTGAACTTTTGGCATTGGCAATTAAATTTTCATCCTTTGACGCCCCAGTGTTAGAGGAAGAACTCCCAATTCCATACGAAAGTGTGCAGTTTCCACCATAATAGTTGTTGGTGATGTCGGGATTATTGGCAAGCCCCACAACTCCGCCGACATATTCATAACTGCCACTTACAGAGCCGGTGTTATAGCAGTTGGTAATTTGGGAATCATAAGCATACCCCACAACTCCGCCGACAGAAGAATATCCATCAATAGCACCGGTGTTATAGCAGTTGGTGACTCTAGCGGAAGATAGAGCATACCCCGCCACTCCGCCAACTCTACTACCACTCCCAGTTATATTGCCAGTGTTATAACAGTTGGTGATTGTGGAATTATAATAAACATCCCCCACAACTCCACCAACATCTTCGATCCCAGTCACAGAACCGGTGTTATAACAGTTGGTGACTGTGGAAGAGTAAGCATACCCCACAACTCCACCGACTCTATCACCACTCCCAGTTATTACGCCAGTGTTATAACAGTTTGTGATGGTGGAAGAATTAGCATACCCCACAACTCCGCCGACATAATAATCACTACCAGTTACAGAGCCAGTGTTATAACAGTTGGTGACTGTGGAATAGTAAGCATACCCCACAACTCCGCCGACATATTCATATCCTTGTATATTAGAGTCAATAATTCCAACATTTTTTATTATGGCTTTAACTGTCTTTGACTGACCTCTAACATATCCAAAAAGCCCTTGGTAACTATATGTCGAACTTGATCCTGCCTGAGTATATAACCCAGAAATTGTGAAGTTTCCGCCGTCATATTGACCAGAAAAATAATAGGATGACGTCCCAATCGCATCCCAATAGTGTGCAGATAAATCTATGTCCGCGGTTTGGACATAGTATAGTGATTTATATGTAGAATTTGTTGATGATGTGTTTATTCTATAAGCTAGCAAGGCAAGCTGTTCAGCGGTGCGGATTTCGTAAGCCTTTTCTTCGGTTGTGCCGTCTATGCCCGCCTCGCCCTCGTTGTCGAAAGCGGTCGCATAATGCCCGTCAGTCCAAAGGTCTGAATTTGTCGGTGCGTTTTTCTCTAATTCATTTTCAGAAGGTGCATTTCCCCCCCCCAGAATTATCGCTGTATGATGAATTTGAGAGAAGAACTGCTCCACCAGCGATGGAACAACCTATAAATAGAAAAGAAAATAGACATATTAAAAATCTTTTCATAAATTCTCCAATAATATTTTTAATGATATTTTTATTATATATTAAATAGGTAAAAATACAAAATAAATAACATAAAATACCAAAAAAT
>DVLK01000018.1 GCA_018715545.1 Candidatus Caccovivens faecavium
TTTTCAACAATGTATGTTTTACCAACCTGTCTTGCTCCACTTATTATTAAACACTTTTTATCACTCTTATTTTTCCACTCTATTAATTTATCTTCAATTGCCCTTCTCAGCATAATATTCTCCTTTTATTTATAAGTATTTTAATAGATAAAAATATGAAAGTCAATAAAAATGGAGATTTTCCGGGGGAATATTTTTCGAAAATGGAGATTTTCCGGGGGAATAATTTTTAAAAATGGAGATTTTTCGTTAAATTATAAAATAATAAGAATAATATTTTCTCCTATTTTCTTGACTAATCTCCTATTTTTGGACTTAGAATAGGAGATTATTAATTTAAATAGGAAATTATTTAATCTTAAAATGCTTTTTGTAGGCGTTGTAAACAATGTCTGCTAGCTCCTCCGGCGTTTTGTTTTTGCTAGACAAAACAAGGTCATAGTTCGACATATCAGTGTTATCAACTCCGTAGAATTTTTTGTAGCGCACATTTTCAGCGTTAAAACGCTCAATCACCGAGCGCTTAGCCTCCTCTATATCAGTATATTTTTCCTTTCCCTCGCGGTCAGAACCCACTAGGCGTTTTGCCATTTCATCTTCGTCAAGGTCAAGAAAAACTTTGAAAGAGTGAGGTATAAAATGCCACGCTAAGCGACTGTCAAAAACAATATTCTCGTTTTTCCACTTTTTACCAAGCTCAATCGTGCGCTCGTCAAGAAGATTGTCGTATTTCGGATCACTTAAAAGGAGTTTATTAAATTCTTCGCTGGAAAGACCGCGTTTTTTTGCCTCCTCCTTAAAAATCTCACCAACTGAATAAACTTTAAAATTATATTTTTCTTTCAACACCTTTGCAAGTGTGCCTTTTCCACTGCAAGGCTTGCCTGTGAGAGATATGATCATCATTCCTCCTTTTCAAAACATATTCAATATATTAACTAGAATTATAACCTCTAAAAAAGAAAAAAGCAATTTTATTTATATTTTCTATAAAAAAATTGTAAAAAGATAGATTTCTGTGCTATAATTTAATCGTAAAGGGAGGAGGTATGGCAACGCCACATATGAATGCAAAGAAAAGTGATATAGCAAAAGTGGTGATAATGGCTGGTGACCCTGTCCGCATAAAGAATATGGCGGAAAAGTTTCTTGATAATGCTAGATGCGTCAATGACACAAGAGGCATGCTTGCATACACCGGCACTCACAACGGAAAAAAAATAACCTTTATGGCGCATGGCATAGGCTGTCCGTCTATGGGAATTTACTCCTATGAACTTTTTGCATTTTATGGCGTGGAAACAATTATTCGTGTTGGAACAATCGGCGCACTGAAAAAGGAAATAGGTTTAAAAAACATAATAATTGCTGACCGCTCTTACACAAAGACGAACTTTGACGATTTCTACATCAAAAATGGTGCATCTTTTGTGGAAGGCTCTTCTAAGTTGTCCGAGAAAGCAGTTGAAATTTGTGAGAAGTATAATGTTAAATACTATTATGGAAATATATACTGCTCCGATAACTTCTACACCGACTTTGACCAAATTGAACTCGCCAAAGAGAAAGATCTTTTAGGTGTGGAAATGGAAAGCGCAAGTCTATATCTAAATGCCAAGAAGTTTAAAAAGGACGCTCTCACCATGTGCGTTGTGTCAGATAGTTTAGTGACTAAAAAAGCGCTATCTGCAAGTGAAAGAGCAAATTCTTTTGATAACATTGTTAAAGTTGCCCTATCTATTGCCTTGAAAAAATAAAAGGAGAGGAAAAAATGCTATCATGTGAAGGAACAGGAAAGAATATCGAACAGGCTGTTGAGAATGCCCTCTTTGAACTTAAAGCGTCAAGAGAAGATGTCGATATCAAAATTTTAAATCCAGGCGGATTTTTAAAAAAAGCCAAGGTGCTTGTAACTATCTCTGAGGATGCCAGAGAAAAATATGAAAAAAAGGAAAAGTTAAAACAACAAGAACAAGAAGAAGAAACAAAGATTGAAGTCAATGTTCACGAACCTAAGATTAATGTGGAACAAGAGAAAGTCAAGGCAGATGCTGAACAACCTAAGATTTCAGTTGAAAAGCCAAAAGTGCAAATCATCACTGACGAAGAATATGTTTCGGTACAGAAAGAAGATAAAGGCGAAATAAATGTTAAAACAGTTGAGCCAGAAAAACTTATAAAAGATATTTTGGAAGCACTTGACCTAACCGCAGATATTGCCGTTAGCGAAGACGAAAAATTTATTCGTTATAGCCTTACAGGAGAAAATCTTAACGATTTAATCGGTCATCATGGCGAATGTCTATACGCACTCTCATCTTTCATTAGCTCAGTATGCAAAAATGATAAACACAAAAAAGTTGTTTTGGATGTTGAAAACTATCGCTCAAAGCGTGAAGAAACACTGAGAGCTCTTGCTGAGCGTATTGCAAACAAGGTGGCAAAAAGCGGAAGATATTATAAATTTGAACCTATGGATGCCAGCGAACGCAAAATCATCCACACCGCACTTCAAAATGACGACAGAGTGACAACGATGAGCAAAGGCGAAGAACCAAGAAGATATTTAATTGTCTTTCCAAGAGAATATAAAGAATAAATTTAAATAAATATTAAATTGATATTATGAGATCCTTCGACTTCGCTCAGGATGACAAATATAATCAATTCGACTTCGCTCAGGATGACGAAACAATCAAATTCTTGACAAAAAATAGCAAAAAATTAAAATTTTTGCTATTTTTTTATTGTTTTTTT
>DVLK01000019.1 GCA_018715545.1 Candidatus Caccovivens faecavium
AAAGAAAACAATAATTTTGCATTAACAGGTTTATATTATGGACTAACAATGTTTATTTTTGGAATCATAGAAAAGCTATTAAGGTTAATTTATAAAAATCAAAATAAAGAAAATTATGTAGACATTGATCCATCTTTAGGAGATTTGTTAGGAGCAAACAACGAAACTATTGTTAAGCTTTTAGGTATAGATAATGTTAAAATTATAGCCTATTATTTGATTAAGGGAAATAGATTTGAAACTGGATTTAATTATAGAAATAATTATGCTCATTATAAAAATTTAAAACCACAAGATATACATTATGGAGTTGCTCTAAAGGGGTTGCAAATTTTTTTAATAATACTTAATACTTTAATGTTAAAAACAATTCAAAAAGGAGAAAAACAATGATTGATAAATTAGATGGACAAAGTTTGGATGTAGTTAAGGAAAATGTGGAAAAGCTCAAAGAGTTGTTTCCGAGCATTGTAAAGGAAGATAAAATTGATTTTGATGAGTTAGAGTTATTGCTTGGTGAGAATATTAACCGAAGCAATGAGCAGTATTCTTTTACTTGGAATGGCAAAACTGAAGCAACAAAACTTGCACAAAAACGCTCCACTGGAACATTAAGACCATGCAAAGAAGAAAGTAAAGATTGGGACACTACTCAAAACCTTTATATTGAAGGTGATAATTTGGAAGTGCTCAGGCTTTTACAAGCGTCTTATAACGGCAGAATAAAAATGATATACATAGATCCGCCATATAACACAGGGCACGATTTTGTATATAAAGACAATTTTGAAGATAATATTAAAAACTACAAAGAACAAACTGGACAAGCGGTAAAATCTAATGCTGACACTGATGGGCGTTATCACACAAATTGGCTTAACATGATGTATCCACGCCTTAAACTAGCAAGAAATTTGCTTACAGATGATGGTGTGATCTTTATTTCAATTGATGATAAAGAAGTAGCAAATTTAATAAAAATTTGTAATGAAATCTTTGGCGAAGGTAATTTTTTAAATGACATTGTGTGGAATTCTACAAAATCAGTAACTAATACAGCGTTAATTTCTGTAGCTCACAACCATACATTAGTTTATTTTAAGAAAAAACAATATTATGTTGAAAATAGAGAATTTTTTAGATTAATTGATAGTGGAGAAGGGTTTGAAAATCCAGACAATGATCCAAGAGGACCTTGGAAAGCAGACCCATTTCAAGTTGGAGGTTGGAGACCAAATCAACAATATGAAATTATAAATCCTAAAACAGGCTCTATATATAAACCTAATCCCGGTTGTAGTTGGAAAAATGACTATAATAAATACTTGGAATTAGTAAAAGATAATAGAATAGTATTTGGTAAGACAGGTGAAGGTGGACCACAAAGAAAAAGATTTATTTGGGAAGCAAGCGAGCGTGGAAAAGTATCAACAACATTATGGACAGATGTAGAAACGACAACAAATGGAACACAACAGATAAAAAAATTATTTAACGATAAAGCACCATTTTCTAATCCCAAACCAATTGGACTTATAAAACGAATATTAGAGTTGGGAAGTGATAAAAATTCAATAGTTATTGATTTTTTCTCAGGATCTTCTACTACTGCTCATGCGGTAATGGAAATGAATTTAGATGGGAAAAATAGAAAATTTATTATGGTTCAATTTCCTGAAAATCTAGATAAAAGTTTGGAAGAAGCTACTAATGATAATAAACAAACAATTCTTAATGCAATAGAAGTGTGTGATGAGATTAATGTGCCACATGCTCTAACTGAAGTTGCAAAAGAAAGGATTCGTCGAGCGGGTGAAAAAATAAGAGATGAAAATCCTGATAAGCAAATTGATATTGGTTTTAAAGTATTTAAACTTGATAGTTCTAACCTTAAAAAGTGGGATAACACTCCAACAAAAGATGTTGATGCTATTAAAGACAGAATACAATCAAGTATTGATTATCTTAAAGATGATAGGACTGAGTTAGACCTAGTATATGAAGTTATGCTTAAATATGGTATAGACCTTTCATACCCAATAAAGCAAACAGAAAACAAGAAGGCGTATATCGTAGAAGCACCAGAGTACAAACTTTTAGTATGCACTCAACCTAATTTGACCCTTGAAAATATAGAAAGTTTTGCAAATGAAAGCGTGGGCACTTACCTGTTCGCCGACCGTTGCTTTAATACAGATAATTTACTTATCAATACCGAAGAAATTTTAAAATCTCGGAACAAAGAAATGAGGTTGTTCTAATGGAAATACCGGTTACATTTTTATCTGATGATAAAGGATATTTTGATAGAGAATGTCCAAATCAAAATTGTTTATATGTATTTAAAATAAACATGCAAGATTGGAAAGAAAAAATTTCCGATGATTGTGTATATTGTCCGAGATGTGGGCATACAGCTAAATCGACAGAATGGTGGACAGAACAACAATTAGAAGGAATGCAAAATTTAGCAAAAAATTGGGCTATTACATATTTACAACAAAGTTTAGATAAATCTTTTGGGAAATTAGCAAATTCAACAAAAAATAACAAATTTTTTAGAATTACATATAAACCAAGTAAAAAAATTACTTTTATTAATAATCCTATTGGACAAAGTAAAGAATGGGAGCAAGATATACAATGTCCCTATTGTTCTACAAGATATAGCGTGATAGGAACTGCTTATTTTTGCCCTTGTTGTGGCAAAAATATAATTGATAAAACATTCGATAATTCAATAGATAATGTTGAAAAAATGATAAATTCATTAAACGAAATGGAAGCATTATATACTAAATCATATGGAAAAGATAAAGCGAAAAGTATGTGTAGTGAGATGTTGGAAGGAACATTAGAAGATATTGTTTCTGCTTTTCAGATATTTGCTGCAACAATATATGGAAAAATCTCATCTAAAAATGTAAGAACAAATGATTTTCAAATAATTGAAAAAGGCAGTAACCTTTTTTATAAGATTTCCACAAAGAAATATGAAGATTTTATTTCAAAAGAAGAAATTAAAAAATTAGTAAAAATGTTTCAACAACGACATGTATTTGAGCACAATGATGGAGTTGTAGATGAAGATTATTTAAAAAAATCTGGTGATACAACTTATAAATTAGGACAAAGATTAGTCTTACATAAAAAAGATGTTTTTGATACGATAAATATAATTAGAAAATTAGCTGCTGGTTTAAATACTTTAAAGGAAAACAAAAATGAAACTTAAATTTAAGAAACAAGAATTTCAAGATAATGCGGTAATGTCCGTTGTGGACTTATTTAGGGGTGCTAAAAATGTACCTTCTACTTTCTCATTGCAAAAAGTTGACCTAGTTGATATGAGCAAAGATGAGTTGCTTGGATATGGTAATGCCCTTGATTTGCCTATGGAACAAATTGAAGCAAATATGCATGAAATTCAAAATAGAAACTTGTTGCCACACACTGATTTACAAGAACTTCGCTTTAACATAGAAATGGAAACAGGAACTGGTAAAACTTTTGTTTATACCAAGACTATTCTTGAATTACACAAGCAATATGGCTTTAAAAAGTTTGTTGTAATAGTGCCTAGTGTTGCAATTCGTGAAGGTGTTTACAAGTCTATGCAAACAACTCGTGATTATTTTAAACGAAAATATGAAGGCGTAACACTTAAACCTTTTATCTATAATTCTGCAAAACTATATGAGATTAAAGATTTTGCTCTTTCTACAAATCTTGAAATAATGATTATCAATATTGATGCTTTTAAAAAGAGTGAAAATTTGTTTAATCAGCCACCGAAAGACAGTTTTTCAATGGATAAAACAGCAAAAGAGTATATGCAAGAGTGCAATCCTATTATTATAATTGATGAACCACAAAGTGTTGATAATACCACTAAATCAAGAGAAGCAATCGAAAGCCTTAACCCACTCTTTGAATTAAGGTATTCGGCTACTCATAGACAAAAAATCAATACAGTTTATCGCCTTACTCCTGTTGATGCCTATAATATGCATATTGTTAAACAAATTTGCGTAGTTAATAACAGTCTTGCCGATGATTTTAACAAGCCTTATATTAAACTGTTGTCGGTTGATGCTAGCAATGGATATACTGCAAAAGTTGAAGTTGATGTTAAAAAAAGAGATGGTTCTACAAAACGAGAAGTTAAGACGGTTAAACCAAATTCAAACCTTGCAGTTATCACAGGCAGGGATATTTATGATGGTTATATAGTTGCAGGAATAAACGCAATGGAAGGCTTTGAAGAAATTGAGTTTACAAATACCGAGTTTTTAAGTTTGGGGCAGACTTTTGGCGATATTGATGAAAAAGTTAAAAAGCGTGAAATGATTAAAAGAACTATTGAAACGCACTTAGATAAAGAACGAATATATATTCCCAAGGGAATAAAGGTGCTTTCATTATTCTTTATTGATGAAGTTGCGAAATATCGTGTTTATGATAACGAAGAAGATAGCCGTGGCGAATATGCTAAAATGTTTGAAGAATGTTATAACGAACTTATTAATTTACCACGATACAAAGAAGTTAAAGACTTTTATGATGTTGATGCTTCACGAGTGCATGATGGGTATTTTAGTAAAGATAACAAAAACAAAATAAAAAATACAAATGGTGATACCATTGCTGACTATTCAACTTATAATGCTATTATGAGAGATAAAGAGGACTTGCTAGATTTTAGTCCTAATAGCAAATTAAGATATCTTCGTTTTATATTCTCCCACTCTGCACTTAAAGAAGGTTGGGATAATCCTAATGTTTTCCAAATTTGCACATTAATAGAAAATAAAACAACATTTACTTGTAGGCAAAAAATAGGTCGTGGACTTCGCTTGTGTGTCAATCAAGACGGGCAACGAGTTGATGATAAAAATATCAACATATTACATGTAATAGCAGAAGAAAAGTTTGCCGAATTTGCAGATAAGTTGCAAAAAGAAATTGAAGAAGAAACAGGCGTTAAATTTGGCGTGCTTGATATTGATATGTTTGTTAACATTTCATATCAAGATGAAACTGGACAAGAACAAGTTATTAGCGCAACTGATTCAAAAGAAATTTTAGACCATTTTAGAGAAAAGAACTATATAGATACAAAAGGCAAAATCAAAGATACTTTGAAAAACGACCTTAAAAACGGCACTATTGATTTACCTAAAAAGTTTGAGCGTGCAAAAGAAAGAATTGTTAAACAAATTGAAAACGCAAACAAGAAAGTTGATATTATGCCAAGTTTTAAGCAGGTAACGGTTAAACGCAAAGATGAACTATTTGAAGAGCCTGAGTTCCAAGCAATCTGGAATAAAATTAAACAAAAAACGATTTATCGCATTAATATGGATAAAGATAAATTAATTGAAAAATGTGTTAAACAAATTGCTGAAATGAACGAAATACCTACTATTAAAATTGCCAAAGAAACAGTAAGAATCGATATTGGCAAAAGTGGTGTTGGTTATACTTCACAAGGCACAAGATATGAAGAAATTGAGAATGATTTCTTAATACCAGATTTAATTAGAGAAATAAGTGAAAATTGCAAACTTACAAGAGATACAGTGTGCCAAATTTTATTAAAATCTAATAGATTGCAAGATTTTTTAAACAACCCTCAACGATACATTGAAGAAGTTACTAAAATTATTAATTATGTTCGTGCTAATGAATGTATTGACGGTATAACATATACTAAGCAAGAAGGAAAATCTTATTCATTTGTTGATGTGTTTGATTTGGAAAGCAATAGTGAAATGTTTGCATATTTAGATAAAAATGCAGTTGCAGTACAACATTCACTTTATGATTATATTATTTATGATAATTCTGGTGTTGAAAAAGACTTTGCACAAGAGTTAGATAATGATAGCGAAGTTAAACTGTTTTTTAAAATTCCTGATAAATTTAAGATACACACACCTATTGGGAATTATACGCCAGACTGGGCTGTATATGTTGAAACGGAAAGTGAGAAAAAACTTTACTTTGTAATAGAAACAAAAGGTTCTACAAATTACCTTGATTTAAGAGATAGAGAAAGTATTAAAATCAGGTGTGGCAAAAAGCATTTTGAAGCACTTGGACAAAATGTCGCTTTTGATGTAACAAAAGAATTTAAAAAATTTAAAGAACAACACTCATGATTTATATAGCATAAAAATAGCCAAGAGTTTTTACTCCTGGCTATTAGTTTAGTTATTATTTGGTATATAAATTTTGTCTGCAACTTTAACTGCTTTGTATGTAATACCATTTATGTTTTGTTTTACATATTCAGGTTTGCCATCGGCAGTTGCTCGCAAGATTAAGCAGTCATTATCTATATCTGGTTTTTCTATGTTTATGTCAATCATTTGTTCTTCTTTTGAAACTTCTATAATTTGTATTCCTTTATTCACAAGATAGGAACTAAATTGCCACAGTTTTTCAAATTTCCCATTTGAGTCTATGATAAAACTAAAATCATCTTGTGGATAATATGCTGTGATTCTATAATACATTTTCTTATTCTCCTTATATTGCAATTTGCCTTAACTTTCTATTGGCGTAAGGTAGCCATTTTTTATTTACAAAGTTTAAAATTTCATCACTTGGTTTAGTGTCGTGTTCACCATAACATTGCAAGATTTTGTGAGTTTTGATTGAATATTCAAGAGTTACTAGTGGTGTATTTGGGGATAATCTATTGCGTATAAAAAATATCAAACTTTCTTCTCGTGCAAACTTTTGGTCATAGTTCATTTGTCCTACGCAGTGATGCAGTTGTTCGCCTTCATACACTAACTGCTGAGGACTTTTTGCAATTATGCAAACATAGTCTTCTTTAACAATAAGCCTTTCAAGAGATAGATATTTGTTAGCAACATTTGCGAATTTTTGATATAATTCTTTTCGTTCTTCTGCATCTTTTTCAGCTTTCTTTGTATGATATTGGTCTATTCTTATATCGTGCCATTTCTTAAAATCGTGTGGATAGCGATTTTTATCTTCGGTCATATCAAGTCCTAAATATTCGCAAGCGTGTCTATAATCTTCATAAGAGTAGCCATCTGTATTTTGTTTTATAAGATACTTTAAAAACTTGTCTTTTTCGTTATATTTCAAAAATGTTTTCAAATTTTGAAAATTGTTTTCCTTTGCAAAATATTTTTTAAATTTCTCAAAGTTATAAACTTCTTCAATATCTTTATTCTTCTTATATGCATTGATTATTGATGAAATATAATATCCAGAACTTGCTTTATATTTGTTTTTGTATAACCATTTGCAGAAGTTTTTGTCTTTATCACAAAGTCTCAATATTTGAATACTTGTTGCAAGATTACTAAGTCCTGCCTTTACTAAAAGTTCGCATTTTGGGTGTTTTTCATAAAATCTTAAATAGTTTAAAATGTCTGTGTATGTGTATTTATCAACTGCTGAATATTTATATTTTGGAAGTTGGTAAACATATTCTTTATTGATAATCGGTGCGTGAATGTTGAAATATTTAGCATCATTCCAGCCCCAATCATAATCATACCAGTGTGGATATTTTGAAATATTTTCACGATACCAGCCAACTTTATAAAAGCCCATTGAAAGTCCAATATCTTGTAAAAATACTTTGTCTGTGTGTATTCCGTGAACGACAACTTGCTTGCAAAACCAATTTTTATAATGATTTCTAACTGCAACTACAACTTCGCACAATTCTTTTCTATATTGCGTAAAGTATTTATAAAATCGAGTGTTGCCATTTGGTTTTGGATACTCTTGCAAGTCTAATTTTTTAATTTTATTCAATATGTTTTTAGGGATAGGTTTAATGTCAAATTCTGTAATCATATTTAACTCCTTTTATTGCAATTTAACTTTGCCATCAAGTAATGAAGATATAGTTTTAAGTAAAAATTTATCAAAGGTTTGATTGTGTATATCAACACTTATAGGCTCGACTTTTTCTTGTTTAGGCTCTTGCTTTTGAATAAACTCCACATTATCGTTTTCAATAATGATGCAGTTGTATTTATCTCTAACTCTTGCTACATAATCATCTTTGATATGATAAGGGAAGCCTACTAAATCAACTTTTATTGAGCCTAAATCTTTTTTAGTAAGAGTTAAATTCATTTCTTTTGCGATTATGTTTGCAGTTTCGTTAAATGCTTCGTAAAAATCACCAAGTTTAATAAAAACAAGAGAGTCTGGATAACTCTCTTGCTTATCGACATAGTTTAAATACCAATCAGGAAGTTCTTGCTTTGTTTTTTCAATAATTTCTTCTTTTTCTTCGGTTTTATTTTCACTTTCTTGTGTATTTGTGGATAAATCTAGCATATCAAAGAAAGACTGTTGAGCATTTTCCTTTTTAGGTTTTGGTGTTCCAATTTGTTTAGGTGGTGTAGGTGGTGCTTTCTTAAATTCACTACCATCTTCATTAAGTAATATGCCTTCGATTGTATCTTCTTCAAAATAGTGAATTGCCCAAGCAAAGACTGTTTTGTCTTCTATGCAAGCAGAATTTGCATTTTTCTTTGCAAGTTTTCTTGCTTCTTCACAAGCATATTGAAGGAAGGTATCAAGTGTTTTATTATTTATTAAAGTTTTGTTATCCTTTTGGATTTTGACACCATTGTTTATTTTATTTGCAAGAGTTTCGCTTGCGTTTTCCTCTAAATATGCTTTAATGATTTCTTGCTCTTTATTTTTAGTTTCAAGATTTAATTTAATCATGCAACCCTCCTAATACCACCACCAAAACTATCAATAAGTATCGTTCCAAATTCGCTAAAATCATTGACTGTTTTGTTCCAAACATAAGCAAATACGGAGTGTTGTCCTTCTGAATATTCAATCAAAAGTTCGTCCCATTCTTCTTTGTAGTCGGTGACAATTAAAAAATTGTACAGTTCGCCAAACTCTGCATATTCGTGAGTTATTGCATAAACTGTACAATTATATTTTTCTTCGAGCCATTTAATTTTGTTTTGCACATCTTCATCTTGCCAAGCCCAGTAGCCAGCAAATCTTTCAAAGAAACAAACTTCATCGTTATTTTCAAAGCCTTTTATGTAAGGTTTGTAAATATCAAGTTGTTTCATAAATTTAAGTGCTAATTCTTTTCTTTCTTCTTTTGTGGTGTTTGCTTTTTTAATTTCTTTTTCCATATTTTTAATCTCCTTTAATTAACAAATTTCAATAATGCCATCGCTATATTCTTCACAATAGCAATCACCCATGTATTTCCCATAGGCTTCAAAGTCTATAAAGCTTTCTAAAACTTCTGGTATTTGATAACACATTTCTCCGTATATCATTCGTCCGTAATCTTCCCAATCATAGCCCTTGTATATGTGAATATCATCGTCCCATCGTGAGCCTTTATTGTTCACTAATTCTTCAAAATCGTCAAAGTTTCTCACACCTAAATACGCTTGCATAACTTCGTATTTATAACTGTCTGTTAAAACTTCTGCTTCTTTTAATAATTCAAATAATGTTTTTGGGTGACTATAATCGCAGTTTATTCCGTCAGTGTTAAAACCTTCAATGTCCTGAATAAAGAGTTCTTCATCTATGCCTTTAAGTTTAAAACCTTCTTTTTTAAGTTCTTTTTCAATCTCGCTCCAATCTTCATAATCAGCAAGATTTAGCCATTTTGAACCTAATGCTCTTTCGTTGCATTCATTGTATGAACCCCAAGAGCCAATAACCATTTGTATTTCGCACATATTTTTTCTCCTTTTAATCTTCAATGTTTTCAAAGTCGTCAACAGCAATTTTTTCATATTGACAACCATATTCAAAATAGAGATTATTTTCTTTATCTCTTTTTAAGTCATATTCAATGACACTAATTTTACCTTGATTTGTTATAGCTAAAGTGATTGTCATCTTATCAAAGTTGATATCAACAATATTAAATATGATTTCTGTATAACCATCAAAGTATTGAAATTCTTTCAAATAATAATTTTGATTTTCCATTTTTAACTCCTTTTAATTTAAAATTCTAAACCATAGCGAGTAGCAGTTTTCAATTTCAAGATTTACGATTTGATGCTTTTCATTTTCAAATTCGATTTCTTCAAATTCATTGAAACTGCCTTTGAATTCGTTTGTAGAATTGACTAATTTATGGCAATATCTGATGCAATCTTCATAAATTTTGGATTTTGTATAAAGATTTTCATCATCAATTTCGCCAAAACCCACAAATCTGAAAGAACCTTTTTTAGTAAATTTTGTTAGACTAAACTTTACTTTTTTTCTTTCTTTTTCGTTCATTTTTATTTACCTCCTTATATGAATTTGCCTTTTGGCAGTGGCAAGGTAGCAAATTTGGGGAAGCAGTCTTACACTTTGAAATCTTGTATGTATGAAGTCAACGAAACAGAAGAAAATATTGTATTGAAATTCTTTAACTGACAATAAAAAAAGACCAGGTTTAAAAACCTAGTCTTGAACTTTATCTTATTAAATTTAGTAGTTTAAGCAATATTTTATTCCGTTGACTTCATACGAGAAATTTGCTACAAAAGACACAACAAAAGCAAAGAATATAAGGAGTATCATTGCCATTTGTTAAGAACAAAGATAAACATTTTAGTCAGTATTCTTTTTTCTCCATTGTCCAAGCTCATCTCTTTGCTGATTTATCCAGTTTAAATGAGATGCATTTTCTATCTTTGGTCTTTCAAAATTAACAATAATCCCAAAGCAATCCCATAAATAAAAATACGAAACAAATCCTAACGGTTGTTTCGTATGAACTTCTCTTGGCGGAGAGGGAGGGATTCGAACCCTCGGTTCAGAATTAGCTGAACAACAGATTTCGAGTCTGTCACTTTCGACCACTCAGACACCTCTCCATCTTTTTGATTATAATACAAAACATCCTATTTTTTCAAGTATTTTTTTGTATTTTCAAAAAGACAATGAAAAATTTTATGCATTTATTTGCATGCTGAAATTTTCAATTTAAATTTGCGTCTGTCGGATTTGATTTTCTAAATTTTTATTAAATTGCAAATTAAAGTATCTCGACTTAATTTAAAACACATTTTTAATTCTTTTAGTTGATATAATCAAACTTTGGAAGGCTTGTTAGATTAAATCGTGGAGAAAATGAAAATTCTTTTGCAAAGGGCTCTGCCGTAGTTTTAGGCACTCTCTGATAAGAAGAAGACGAAATGGATTTCTTATAACCTTGATTTTTTGACCGCTGAGAGGATGATAGATTATTTGAAATTCTACTCTTTGATATCATCATTTCTTCTCCAATACAAAGCTTATTATTCTATAAAATCTTTAAATAAATTTATTTCTAAAAGATATTATGCGCCTGGATTATCAACCAATTTCATATTATATGCAGTTGCTAAAATTCTGATAAATCTTCCAGAACTAGGCCTTTTGTTTTCATCTATTATTTGAGTATTAAATATTTTATTAACCTCCTGCAAGCCTTTATGTACATATGCCTTTTCTATGGCACTCCTGATACTTCTTTCAACACAATAAGCCTTAGTATTATATTTTTCAGCAACCCTTCCATATAAGCCGTCACACAACTTTTTAGCCAATTCTGCATCTTTAATGGCAAATTCAACAGCGCTAACAAGATAATCAAATCCATCCAAGTCTATCCTAATTCCGATTCTTATCAACAAACGCCTAATAGATAATTGAAGTTTTTCTTCTTCCATAATATTCTCCTTTTCGTAAAAATTATGTAGCAAAAAAAGCTACCATATGTATTATAACATAGTGGTAGCCAAAACTCCAAACAATTTTAATAAAAGGTGCAATATTTTACAAAACATTTACACAAATTTTACTATAACTTTTGCATTAACAGTGATATTCTGATCACCAAAATCTATTCCATCGCAATAAGTTTTATATAGATAATTCGATGAATAAGCATAATCTTCTTTGATTGAAACAATCTCCAATCCTTCTCCTCCTAAGCACTGACATTTACTCTTTGCATTTTCCACAGCAAGCCCGATAGCCTCTTCGTAAGCCTTGTCAAAATTAGAAGATGAATAGGTGATATTTCTAATTGAAGTCACTCCATCTTCGATAATCTTATCAATATATGTTTTTGTTTCTTCTAAGTTATTGATTGTGAAAGAAATTATAGTATTTGTGCAATAACCAGATGAACTTTTCCCCTCATTATAATCATAACAAGCATAGGTTGAAAAGCTATCAATCATAACATTTTCCGCTCCTGAATTTTTTAAATCGATCATAATTTTATCTGTAATTTCAAGGTTACTATCTTTTGCCTTGACGCTATCCATGTCCACCGTCTGTATCTCTGCTGAGATTTTTGCAGTGTCAGGCGCCACCTCTATTGACGCATCACCGATAACAGAAATGCATTTTAATCCTGCCTCTGCCTGAACTGGAACACCAGCCGAGAATGATATAGCCAAAGTCAAAACTAAGGCAAACAAAAATAAAAGTTTTCTTTTCATACAACCTCCTCGCTAAGAAGAGTGTGCAATCTCTTTACTTTTATGTTGTCTTATTTTGACTATTTTTAATGAATAATGTTTTGCAACATATGTAAAGGCAAGCTTTACGGTTTTTAATAAAGCCATATAAAATTATCAGGCATAATCACACAAAATTAATATATGCCAAATGTCGTTTTCTTTATAAAAACTTTCGCATAATAAAGTAACTATCTATACCATTAACCTGCTGATTTTGGCAAACAAATCAAAACAATCTCAGTTGCATATAGGTTACCTCCGTAATATCTAAGATAAAAATCGTACTTATCAGTATAACTTTGAATAAGTTTTGGAATGGTAATTATATCATCATTACTATGATATACAGATATAAACAATTTCGGTAAATCATCTTTTATATGTTGCCTTACCCCTTTAATCGCACTTATCTCTCCGCCTTCGATATCCATTTTTATCATGGTGATTTTTTCTTTAATGTCGTCATCTAATGACACAGCATCAACCGCCAATTCCCCTTCTTCTTGCGCTCTGTTGGCGGATGAAGAGGCCGAATTTACATTCAAATAAAGCTTACCTGCCTTTTCAGCCACCGCTAGATTTCTTATTTCAATATTTGATAGATTAGCAAAATTATTTTTCATATAATCCATCATATTTTCAGTTATTTCGTAACAATAAATTTTGTTATAGCTTTTTCCATAGGAAGTTATAAAATCTAGTACTGTATCACCAGTATATGCACCAACATCGACAAACACTTCATTTTTGCAAGAAGGGAGCAAGTCTAAATCAAAGTAGTGCTTGTATGTTTTATCAGCAACCAAGTTAAGCCCATATAAATCAAAATTATAATAATTGTTTAAAACAGACAATAACACAACTTTTGATTTGTAGTCTTTTAATAAGTTATATAACCAAACAAAATCTTCTCTTTTTTCTTTAAAGATTTTGGCTTTCTTTTTGAAGATATCGAAGTCCTCATTTTCCTCGCTAAGTGTACCCCAAAAATTAAAGTCTTTGAAAAAACTTTCTAATGATTTTTTAATATTTGCAGGCAAACTTTTATAGAATAAAATCATCTTTTTTTCAATTTCTTCCCTAGGTAAAACTTCAAATTCCTTTATTATTTTAAAAAATTTTTCATCAATAAAATTCATGGAAATCCCCTTAAAAAAATATGAAAATTAAATAAAAATTGTTAAAATAATAAAAAAATTATAAAAAATGCATAAAAAACAAATAAAAAATAGTTTTTTTGTGTTTTTGGCATATTTTTAAGATTAAACTACTTTAAAATAATTTCTTTTATAATTATAATATCGCTTAGCCTGCTCACATTTTTTTAGATAATTACGAGTTTCTTCAAACGGCACCACTTTGAGCGCTCCATTTGCATCTAAGTTATCTTCATCACTTAGCCATTTTTGAACATTTCCTGGACCTGCATTATACGCGCACAGCACAAGAGCCTCATCTTCAAATTCTTCTGATAGTAGAGAGAGATAGTAAGTGCCAAGCATTATGTTATCTTCTGGCTTTTTTAAATCATACTCTCCATACTTTAATTTTTTGGCTAAATACTCAGCAGTTGAGGGAAGCAGTTGCATCAATCCTTCCGCACCTTTAAGCGATACAGCGGTGTTATTGTAACCACTTTCACATTTAATTACACTCGCAATCAAGACAGGATCCATATCAAATGTTTCTGCGGCTATTGCAATTTCGCTTTCGTATTTGAGAGGGAAAAGATAACCATAGATACAACTTATTCCAAACATTGCTAGGAATAAAAAAGAGAAAGTTAGAAACAGACTCATAACATATTTCATAGAGTTATTTTATGAAAAATAAGCTTTTATATGTATTAGCAAAACAAAAAAGTCTTGCTAATTGCTCCGCTATATCTTCATGTAGTCATTATAGCTGTAAAATCCAGAAAATGACATATTAAGCCTAGAATTTACAAGGTCGCGAGCCTTTACCATGTATTCATTTAAAAATTTCACAGAAATGCCACAGGCGTGACCAATGCGATTTGGAGTGTTAATTATTGCGCATGGGATATTGTGCGCACGCAAGAGCCTTGCAAACGCAAGAGTGGCGGAGCGTGATTTAAACACTGCAATACAGTAATTCATAATTTCCTCTATGCACAAAATTTCCCTATTATTATTATATTAATAATGTATTAAGAAGTTGCACTGACAAAACGAATTTAAAGACACAAAAACAATTCTTTAAGCTTAAATAAATAAAAAAATAAAAAAATAAAAGAAAATTATTAATAAATTATAAAAAAATTATTAAAAAACATAAAAACCAACAAATTTTTATAAAAAGGAAACACAGGAATGATATATTTCGACAATTCAGCTTCTACCTTTATAAAGCCTAAACAAGTTCAAAAGGCAATGCTAGATGCGCTTTCTTTTTTCACTGCCAATCCTGGTCGCAGTGGACACCGCGAAGCTATTAAAACCGCTATGGAAATTGAAAAAGTGCGCGATAAGGTTTCTGCACATGTAAATGGCGACATAACAATTTTTACTGGCGGATGTACACATGCTCTCAACCTTGGCATACTTGGCTATGTAAAAAGCGGGCATGTTGTTTGTACAGAAAATGAGCATAATTCGGTGCTTAGACCATTACAGTTCTTGCATGATAAATATGGAGTGGATTTTGATATAGTAAAACAGACGAAAAAAGGTTCTCTCTCCTTTGATGATATAAAGCAATATTTACGACCTGACACTAAGCTTGTTATAACTAACCATATATCAAATGTCAATGGCGATGTTGCCAATATCTCAGATATTGGCAAAAATCTGAAAGAAAGGAAGATAACATATCTAGTTGACGGCGCGCAAGGCGGAGGTCATTTCAAATATGACATGAAAGAGATGAACATTGATATGCTTGCCCTTGCCCCTCATAAAGGCTTTTATTCTCCACAAGGCGTTGGGTGCTTAGTGATAAATGGCGATATTAACCTCGACCCTATACTTTTTGGAGGAACAGGCACAAATTCCTTAGAGCTATACCAGCCCCTCTCTTTACCTGAACGATTAGAGAGCGGAACGCTGAATACTCCAAATATAATAGCTTTTGGCGCAGGCATAGATTTTGTCGAAGAAAATTTTATAGAGATAAATGAAAAGATGGATGATTTGACAACATTTTTACACTATGAGCTTTCTAAACTTCCCGTTCAAATTTATACCTCGACAGAAAATACAAACGGCGTGTTCGCATTTAACATCGAAGGATTTAACTCGTCAGACCTCGCCACAATATTAAATGATAAATATGGCATATGCGTGCGCGGAGGTTACCATTGTGCACCTAAAAAGCATGAGGCACTTGGAACGATAGAAAATGGACTTGTAAGAGTTTCCTTCTCCTACTTCAACACCTTACAAGAGGTGGAACGATTAATCTTAGCCGTTAAACACATTTTAATAAAAAATAAAAATTAAAAA
>DVLK01000020.1 GCA_018715545.1 Candidatus Caccovivens faecavium
GCACGCCGCCAGCGTTCGTCCTGAGCCAGGATCAAACTCTAATGTTAAACTTGGTGCGGACACCAAACAAAATCACACTTCGCATTCCGGGAACCCGAAAAACATTACATGTTTTTTGGGATAAGGAACAAACAAGTAGTGGATGAGATTTGATGAATATCAAATCTCGAAACAAGACGCAGTTTGTGACGCCGTCGCTTCTCAAAGTGGTTTTGTTTAGAGTCGCTCTATCTACTAATCAATTATCTTGATTAAAGTTTGAGTTAATTTCGCATATACACTTATGCTTTTCCTTTGGCTCGATAACTAACATTGACTTTTAACCTTGCGTAAAAGTTATTTAATTCAACTATTTAATTATCAAAGATCTGGTCGCCCCTTAATTAGCGACATTCATATTCTACACTATTTAATCCTCCTTTGTCAACACTTTTAACAAAATTTTTCTCTTTTTTCTAACTTTTTTTCTCCTTTTTTACATTCACCCGAAGTAGTGTTCGTATTAATCTGCCAAGTCTTCAAATTTTAAGCCAAAAGCACCATAAAAATGCACCCATTTTTTGCCTATAATTTAATTTTTATAATTCTCTTAAATACTGTGCCTATTTGATAATTAAAAATAAAAAAGCTCGTATGTAACGAACACTTTAATGCTATATGTACTAACTGCCACAAAGCAGTTAGGTTGATGTTTGAATTAACATCAGTATCGCTCAAATGCGCCTTTGTCGCACTTGGCGGTGGCTTTCGATAATACAATTAAACGATACTACATAAATCAATATAATGTGAAGTTGTTTCAAGGTCAAATGTTCTTCTGCTACAAATATTAGTTTTATCATCAGTTTCTGCTATCTCTTCTGGCAAAACAAAGTGAATATTGCTTAAAGTGATATCGGAGCAGCAGTTGTTATGATGCTGAATAGCGAACATTTTATGTCCCTTTATTATTTTACTTCCGCCAGTTGTTTCATAAAGTTGAAGTCCAACAGCAATTTGCTTGTTAGGGCTAACACTTTTAACAGTCAGGCTTACAGTCAGGAACCTACCAACGCTTGACAAGTTATGCGCATCCAAAACAATGCTCTTGTTGTTGCAACCACTTTCAAAATTGATATAGTGAGAAGACATATCGTTAACATCAACATTAAATTCTGGACACTCTGGACAAGTAGTTTTTTCTTTTTCCATATTTCTCCTCCCTTATCAGTATATACAAAGAGAAATAAAATGCTATTATTTAATAAGCATTTGATAATTTTGTTTAAAACAATTGACAAACATTATTAAATTATTGTATAATGCAAAAAGCATGGTGATATAGCTCAGCTGGTTAGAGCGTATGGTTCATACCCATAAGGTCGGTGGTTCGATCCCACCTATCACCACCAAAGAAAAAAACTGCGCCTTTGCTCGTTTTTAAATTAAGTATTGAATAGATAAACAAACACAAAAAAAGCATAGATTTAATTCTATGCTTTTTGCAATATTATGAACCTTTATGCCTATCTTGACGCATCTCGTTAGTAAGTTCGGTGAGCGTTTTATTAAGAGCATCAAACTTTTCGCCAAGTTCTGCTGTATTTTTAGCAGTTACTTCCTCAGGCTTAGGCTTATCCTTAACTCCTAATGCAGCTTTTATTCCCTTAGATGAATTTTCCATAAACTCGTTCACACCAGCTTGTTGTGTGATACCTGTTTTAAAGTTTGCCATAAATTGCTTAGCGATATCAGCACCAGATGCCCCAGCATTTTTAATAATGTTAGATGGAGCCAAATCTCCTAATGCTCTACCTACAAACGATGGGTTAGCCATATGATAAGCTCTTAGATCCGATGCGGCTTGACGCCTATGCTCTGCTCCTTGCTTCCTATCGTCAGCATTAACATAACTTTCAACCTTGTCTTCTTCTTTTTGATAGTGAAATGCAGCAAATCTCTTATCTTTCGCCGCATAGTTTCTTGTCGTTGCATCTCCCATAATCTTTCCATGTCCATCTCTCACAGTATTTTTTATTAATTTGGAAGCCTGGGATTTTGTGAAACCATTTTCTAACGCTTGTTGTTTCATTTCTGCATCACTCATTTCTTTTCCGTCTAAGCCAGCTAAGAAATCCTCTTTCTTTGCTTGGTCGACAACTTTGTCCGCGTCCTTAATATCTTTATTTGCCAAATCCATTTCATGTTGAGCTCTCGCTGCGCCAGTACCACCCTTTAAGAAAGCATTTGCAACTTTAAGCCCGCGACCGAATTTAGTACCACCGATTTTTGAGCCTAATGCACCGACACCTTGCCTAATCTTTCCACCTATAAAGCCAGCGCCTGCGCCGACAGCTCTTGCGCCTGCTTTCACACCTAAACCAACAGGAGTCAAGTTCATAAACGCTTTTCCTGCAACCTTAGCAGCGCCCATTGTCATGCTAACAGCCTTACCTGCAACCGCACCAACTTCCTTGTTGATCTTGTCGCCTGCCGCATTAGCGTCTTCTGCTCCAATTAGTCCAGACAATGTAGATATAGCGGCTTTAATTGTGATAAGTCCTACAATTATAAATAGAGTTTGAACAATTAAATCTGCTATCTCAATATTAAAGAAATCTATCTCATTTACAAACGGCAATAATATTAAAACCAAATTCATGCCAACGACAGCGCCATACGCCATCAACACTTGTTTCATAAAGGTTTCTCGCCAAGTTCCAAACGCCTTCCCGTTATCTAACGGAGCTAGTCCCGCAAGCGGCGGCATTACAAAGAATAGAATTAAGCTCATAAAGAAACGCGTCATCAAGCCTAAAATTATATTAAAGAACAAGACGATGCACACGATAGCTGCGCCAAAGCCTACAATGAAGTTGAAATTCCATAGGTCATAATAATACCAAACCAAGCCAACATTGAACTTTGAGAAAGAGGAATACTGTGTTGTCGTCCATGTTGTGAAATATCTATCTTTATCTAATCCGCCACCATAGTTACAATTATATGTATCATTCAAATGCAAGAAATTAGCAAAGGCTGTGTCAACCATGTCAGCTGCTTCATCAATTGTTTCATAGTTACCGAACAAAGATAATTGCCCACCACTATTTGAAGATTCAAAGCCTGAAACATTTGGATTGACTGTGTTGTCACCAGTAACAAACATGCCTGTCCTTATGCGGTTGGCATTATATGCAGCGACTTTAAAGATTGAACCTGAGAATGTTTGTGACCGCGCCGCCACTCTCGCCATATCTTCCTCAGATGGTTGAGCAATATTTGCTATATCTAAAACTAGATCACCATACCGAATTTGGGCGGTATAGCCGAACATATCATAATATAGGTAAGTTTCATGCGTTTCGCCATTTTGCATATATTGAACTGGCCTCAATAAATCTTGTTTGTCATCTCCGTATATTGAAATGATATCAGATGAAGTCGTTGAAGTTATTGAGTCTAACGCTGTTAATATTGCCTGACTGAGCCATAAGCCTAAAACAATGATAACTGGAACGGCTACCATATTTAAAACTGCTTTTCCCGCTGACGCAATTATAGGCATCGGACCTTTTGCAGACTTTTCGTTATATGAATAATGACTTTTAAAGATTGCAATCAAGGTAGATATAAAGCAAACAACTAAACCAAAAATAACAAATGCCCAAAAAACTGTGGAAAGAGCGGAGTAGTTTGTTGTATCAACATATTCACTGCCACCATAGCCCGTTCGGATACCTAAAATACCCTGTATGAAGTTTGTCACTATATCACCGCCAACAGGTTGTCCATCCACATAATAGACATCTAGTCCCGCCAACTTTCTAAACAATAGTTGAACTAAGTCTATAAGACTAATAAAAGAGGTGTATAAAAGATAAACAAGCTTTGGTATTAAATTAAACAGCTCTTTAAAGAAATCGCCTAGCCAATTAAACATTCTACACTCCTCTTTTCTCTTATTTTTCTCATTATAACAAATAAAATTACTTTTTCCAACAAATTTTTGTCTATTTCTTAAAAATAAATAAATTTCTTAAAAATA
>DVLK01000021.1 GCA_018715545.1 Candidatus Caccovivens faecavium
GATAAGGTGGGGGTCGGTGGTTCGAGTCCACTCATCTCTACCAGATTTGAGAGCAAAATTTGCTCTCATTTTTTTATCTAAAAAGTGGCTAAAACCCAGTAATTTCGGGCATTTCAGGACTTTTACCAAAAATTAATTTTTAGAAATTTGAGCGTCTTGAAATCGAAATTTTTACTCTAAATTTTGACATCAAATGCACCAAAATTTGACATCAAATATTTTTTACTTAAAAATTTGCAATAAAAAAGACCGATAAGAACAAAATTTTCCTATCGGTCTTTTTCTTTCTAAAACTATCTAAAACTGGTACATTTGATGTCAATTGATGTCAAAATTGATGTCAACTTTTACATCTCAAAATCGTGGCTATTTCTTCTTCGTCTTTCTTGCTTTTCTTTTAAAAGTCTTTCAAGTTCTGCATCTAGTTCGTCATCTTTCATTTCTTCCGCTTCTTTGCTTTCGCTTGTTTTAAAGTTGTTGTTTAACACATCAGTTGCTTTTTGAAAGTATGATTTATCTACACTGTTATATGTTGTGATTGTCGTTTTTACGGATTTATGACCAAGCAAAGCTTGAATAACTTTTGGATTTTGGTCGGCTTCAAACAACATATTTGAGTATGTGTGTCTTAATGTGTGAAAGTGTATGCCAAGGTTGTTTAGGTCGTATTTGCTTAAAAAACGATTGAAAATCTTTTTAGTGCCATAATATGTTCTAAGTGAGCCATCATCATTGCAAAACACCAAATTTGAGTTGTCGGTCAAAACAATTCCTTTTCCATCGGCTTTAATCTCTTGGTTTATTTTGTATTCCTTTAATGCTTCCACCAGCATGTCAGGCATTGGAACGGTTCGCTTTGAGCAAGCAGTTTTGGTTTCACTGATAACAGTTACTCGCTTCGTAATTTTTCCATTTTCATCAAATTTAGGAACGATTGTGATTGCTCTATCAACATTTATAGTTTTGTTTTTAAGGTCAATATCTTTCCACATAAGCCCCAAAGTTTCGCCAGTTCTAAGGCCTCCTAACATCATACAAAGACAAAGTGGCTTGAGTAGTTTATGTTCGCCAAGACAAGTTAAAAACTTTTCTCTTGCTTCGGGTGGGATAGCCTTGTATTTGTTTTCACCGTCATAGATTTTTCGTTCTCTACTTTTCACTCTTGTTAGCAAAGTCGGATTGCTTTGCACAAATTTGTTTTGAACAGCATAGTCAAAAAATTGATTAAATATGACCTTTGTTTTTCGCACAACATCAAGGCTATATCCATCTTCAAGCATTTGGTTTAATAGTTTTTGAATAACCATTGTTGTAACTTCGTCAATTTTCATATTGCCAACTTTAGGTTCAATATGCAATTTGAATTTGCTAAAATTACCTTCAAAAGTTCGTGGTGTAACTTGGTTCTTTTTGAAAACTAAAAGCCATTCTGTCATCAAACTTCCGATTGTGTTTTTGTCAACATAATCAAAATTTTCACTTTCAATTCTGTTGGTTAGTTCAGTCAATTTATTTGCAACTTCCATTCTTGATTTGCCATAAATAAATTTGCGAATTGGCTTGCCATTGTCATCATAACCAGTTGTTACTGCACCAGTCCATCTTCCGTCTTTTCGTTGGAATATTGAGCCTTCGTTGTTGGCTCTGCGAGTTTTATTTACAACTTTCTTTCTAGCCATTTGACACCTCGCTTTGATTGTTATTTAGTGTGAGCCAAGTAACAAAATTAAGCACACTCACAACTTGTCTTTTACCGACTTTTGTTGTTGGAAAAGATTTGCTTCTGAGCAAGTTCCTAACATTATCTCTGCCAAGTCCTGTGATTTTTATTAGGTCTTCGCAATCCAAAAAATCTTTGTTGTATTTAGTTGAAATACGGTCAACTTCCGATTGTATTAAGTTGTTTAAATTTAGATTTGTATTGTTTAAATTCATAGTTTAATGTTCCTTTTATTTGTAAGATTTTTTCTTTCTACAATCTCTTTCTAAATCTAAATCTATTAAAAACTATCCGCATCGAGCGAGATAGAAGTAGCAACTTTGTTGCCAAGAAGAAGTGTTGGGTATCCCAACAGCTTCCAAAATGACGAGAAAACATAGTAAATTTAAGTGTATCAGTTAAAAGTGCCGATTTTATCGGGTTTTTACGCACTAAATTTAATAATTGTTTCTCGCTTATGCTCTATACTGCGTCAAAGCCATCACTATTGCTCAAAATCGCAATAATAATTGCAATTTGTATCGCTTTACGTTCTGCTTTTCCTTTCCCCAAAAATTCTTGTAAACAAGTATTTTCGGGGGACCCCGATAATTTATAAAATCATACTCTACATCTCAAAATCACTAGATAAATAGCCTTCATCTATGAGTGTTCTAATTCGCATTTCTTCAAGCTTTTTCATATAGTCTTGAAAGCACTTAATTGCTTCATATTCGCACTTTGAGTTTAGATACATACAATGTTCAAGTTCTTTCCAAAGCTTGTCTTTTTGCATTCGCTTTTGGACTACATATTTTGCGTTAAGTTTTAATCTTTCAATCTCTTGACCTTTCAAATTTTTAGCACTAACAATAACCAAATTTCCAAGTCTGCGATACAAATCTTTTGTATATTTTTCACTCAAATTTTGTTGTGGTTTTGGGGCGCCATTTCGCTTGCAATAACTATCTACAAGTTTTTGTTTTTCACTAACAAGGTCATCAAAATCATTTTTGTAAATGCTAATATCAACATTGTGGGAGATGATATAGTTTGAAATGTTATCAATATTTGGTTTTAGTTTTTGCATATTATCAGAGTCGTAAAATGTGTGTCCTTGCTCTGGAAATTGGTTTGCTAAGTCTAGTAACATTTGCTTTAATTTAAGCCCAGAAACATCGTTTAATCGTTCTTTAACACTCTTTGTTAGTCTTAACCTTATTTCTTTCTCACGAGCCTTAAAATCGGTTGTAGAGAGTTCAATATTGGCTTTCAAAAAGTCCATTGCATTATTTGAAATATAGCCACGAGAAAAATACTTTTCTTTGTTCTTCATTCGCTGTGGTTCTTTCTCAAAAAACAACAAATGAATATGTCTGTTATCTGTATTCTCATGCAGTCCAGCAAACCATTCAATGTTGTCGGGATTAAGTCCAGCTCGTTTAAAATATTTAGGTAGTTCGGCTTTTACAAGTTCGTATGCTTGCTCATAACAGCCACACCATTTCTTGCCAAAGTTTTCTTCAAAGGAAATTATGCCAGACCAAATAACCGATTTAGTTGCTCTTAAATTTTTTCTAAAATCTGCGATTTGTTCTTTGCTCATCAGTCCATTTTGGTTAAAGATTCCACTAGATTTTGTGCTGTTGTTTGAGTATTCAACAAAGTCTAATTTTTCTAAATCTTTAATACCAGTGGCGACATATTTAAGATAATCGTCATATTTATTAGATGAGTAATAATTTCGCTTGTCCTGATTGGTTTTGTCTTTGTAGTTCGGCAAAAAGAACTCTTGTTTGTAAACTACATTTGGAACTTTATCTGACATCTATGAGCTCCCTTAAAATTTTATCTCGTTCGGTGTCAATGCCATTTTCATCTAGTGGGTCATATTTCCAGCCTTGCGAGTAAGAGTTTAGGTTTATAGGGCTTTGTTTGTTGAGTAGTTTAGTGATTAAGTTTAGTAGTGCTTGATTTATTCTCACATTTGCATTTGTGTCCACAAAGTCCATTTTTTGGTTTGCAGATATGGTTGTGAGTTTGTCGTTTATCTCTTGCAAGTTCTTTCTAATCTCGCTGAAATTTATGCTTTGGTTTAGTGCATTATCTCCAAGCATTTTGTCAGCACCAAGTAAGGCAAAATATTTCATAGCGTCGTTTAGGCTATCAAACTTGTCCTTAAACTTTTCAAGTGCTCGCTTAAAAATCTCATACTCATCTTGATTGTAAACTCTAATCATGTATTGAGTTTTCAAATCTTTTGTTTTAATTCTAGCCATTATAGCCTCCTAATTATTTCTAGTCTTTCTATGTAGTAGGAAATCTCGCAAAAGGGCAAATCTTGTTTGCACATTTTGAGATATTTCCGCCCGTACCAAAAATTCGTAGAATTTTTACATCTCTTTCTATTTCTAATTAAAGGGGCAATGATTGTTTTTGTTTGCTTTTACATTTTTTTAATCCTCCTTTTGTTTGAATTTACTTGCACGAAAAAATACCTATCGGGGTAATAGGTAATATTTCCTTTTATCTCTTTCTACTAAAACTCTAACAAGAAAAAACTATCTCAAACTTGCGACTTCTCAACCGGATTTCTTTCTTTATCAAATTTTCTTTCTTTATCTAACAAAACAAGAAAAATATATATTTTTTATATTTATTATATATACGATGGTGGACAACCATTTTTCTTTGTTAGATATAAAATTGTGTTTTTCAAGTTTACCGGTTAGGAATGCAAAGTTGGTATCATTTTTCTTTGTTAGATTTTATCTTTCTACAAAAACAAAAAATACAATGCGGGAACGAAACATTGTATTTTCCCTACACCTATATAGATTTTTCGGCTGTTTTTGCACTCGTTTTTTTGATTTTCTTGTTGGATTTAATGATTTTTTCAATAAAAAAAGTCCAAACAATATGCCTAAACTCCTTTATTTATCGCATATTTTGGACTTTTCAAAATTTTTTCAAAAAATTTTTAATTTTTTATAAAATAGCATACATTTTTAAGGGTTATTTCACCCCTAGAACTCTCATTGCTTGATGCAAACCTTTGTTAATGTAATACTTCTTAATTCGTCTTGGAGCAA
>DVLK01000022.1 GCA_018715545.1 Candidatus Caccovivens faecavium
CTTATTTTAAAATAATTGTAGCGAAAAGTCAAGTAAAGTTAGATATGAGTAGACATTATCTTTTGCAATGTAAAAAGATAAAATTGATAGCAAAATACAAAAATTAGCAAAAAACATACTAAAAAATGATAAAAAAGCGCAAAAAAATCATCATTTAAGTGATTTTTCACGCCAAACTGTTTTATGCAACCTCACTTAGTTTTTCGTTGCATTTATTAAAATAGACAAAAGATGCATTATCATTAGGAATTTTTTGCAAAACTTTTTCAAACATATCCTTCGCCTCACGATAGCGCTTTTCGTTGTAGAAACGCACTCCATTTTCAAACTCATTTTTATACTTTTTTAATTTTTCTCTAATTCGCTTTGGATAACAATCCAAACTTTCAAAAAGCGAAGTTATGCTTTTTTCATACTCTAAATCACCTAGATAGCGATAGTCAAAATTATATTTACTTGAAAAACTATCCAAAGTTTTCTTAGAAAACAAAAGCTTCCCGCCCATAAACTCATTTATCTCTTCCATTTTTGACAACATATTGATTATTGGCGATACTACCGTTGGCGTTTTTTCTTCTGCACTTAATGCAATTGTCAATGCCCCTGTATGCACGCTAATACGCGATGCAATATTTAAAGACTTCTTCTGATTTTTATTTCTATCTTCAACTGCCTTTAATATAGCATGTGCACACTCAACTGCATTTTGCGCTCTTGAAAAAACTGCAATGAGTCCATCTCCAAGGTATTTGTCTACAAAACCATCAAATCTTTTGATTAAAGGCGCAACAACCTTTAAATATGAATTAATGTAGTTAAAGTTCTCCTCCAAACTTAAAGTTTTATTTGGCTTTAAGTCACAATAAAGAATTGTTCCTTCCTTCGTGACGCTCTTGCCTGTTTCCACCTCCTCAATGCCATTCTTGCCAAGAAAGTTTAGTAATTGTTTTGGCAAATATTTCTGCGAGGCTAAACTCGCAATTTTAAGCTTATTATCTTTTTCTTTATATAGATAATTAATTTTATTTAAACTATGTTCAATTTCCTGAAACTGTTTGCTTCCACCAATTTTGTAGTCTTCCATTTTAACTCTGCCGTCACCTAGCTTTTGCGTCACTTTCTCAACATTTTTTAATGGCCTACATGCAACCATAATTAAAACAAACAATAGAACTAAATATGTGATGGTGGCGAGCGCTATCCATAAATTTTCTACTCCTTGCGCGGAATTTAGATTTAAAGTTGCTTTTACAGACGCCGAAGTAATATCATCCATATCTCCTATTTTTGCGATATATACAACAAAAACTCCATATATCAGCGTCAATGGTAAAGTTGAGAAAAAAAGTAAATTTGACAACCGCATATTTCTTAAAAACACTATATAAAGAGCAATAAAAGTGATAAGGAATGCAACAAGCACCGTTAATGCCACCCATGAGAGCGCAGAAAATTCAAAGATAAATCCATTCTCTGTCGGCACAATACCCATGGCTAAATATCTAATTAAAAAAACATTTGCAATAAGAAGTGCAATATTGACTATTAATAAAATTTTAGTTGAAGTTTTCATGTTGTTAGTGTAAAACAAATTTTTGTTTTAATACCAAAGCTAATGCGCATATATTGTCGAAAAATGGCAATAATATCAGTATAAAATCAAAAATTAACAAAAAAAATGCTTTAATTTTTGAAAAAATTAAAAAAGAGGTGAAAAATGAAAGAAAAAGAAGAAAAATATTTAAATGCCATCTATCAAAACATAAGGACAGCAATCCAGTCAATAGAAGATATTATGCCAAAATCAACTGATGAAAATTTGACAAGTGAGCTAAGTAAAGAACAAGATGAATATAATTGTTTAGCCAAAGAATGCGAAGCCTTTGCAAAAGCAGAAAAAATAGAAGGACTTAAAGATAATAATCTTATCGAAAAAGCAAAACTTTGGGCAAGCGTCAATATGTCAACCATGATGGACGGCTCTACACGCAAGATAGCAGAACTAATGCTTATAGGCACTTTTATGGGCGTCATCACCTGCATGAAAGATAAGAGTGACCACAAAAACATTTCTAAGGAACTTGATGAATTACTTGATAAGTTATATACCTTTGAGCGCAAAAACATTGATAGACTACTTCCATTCTTAGAAGAATAAGTATAATTTTTATAAGAAATTTTTAAGAACAATAAATATAAATAACAAATTATTAAAAAATATGGTGTAGTATGCAATTCATACTACACCATATTTTGCGTTTATCGCCACGATAGAGAAAAATAAAACTAAAAAAGAAAAATTAAATGCTGTGAATAGATCTGCAATTGCTTGGTCGAAATATAATCAAATCCTCTTTAAGTAGCGACGGCGTCACAAACTGCGCTTGGTTTCGCGTTTCGATATAAATATCAAAACACTTATCACTTGCTTGTTTGCTTCGCTTAGCGACCAAACGAAATCGCATTCGCTACGCTCATTGGCGATTTGTCGATACTCTAAGTGGTTCCTCAGGGAAGAGAAAACAAATCAAAGAACAAAAAGTGAAATGCTGTGAATAGATTTAATAATTGCTTGGGCAAGATATAATCAAATCCTCTTTAAGTAGCGACAAAATCGCCAACGAAGTGCGATTTTCGTTTGGTCGCTGGTAGGTGAAAACAAGCGAATGGTAAGACTTTTGACGACAGGCAAAAGTTGAAATAAAGCGCAGTTTTCGCCTACACACATGCATATTCACTTACCAAAACGC
>DVLK01000023.1 GCA_018715545.1 Candidatus Caccovivens faecavium
TAAAAATGCGAAAAATACTAAAAAAATCAATTTTTTATTAAAAAAATAGCAAAAAAATGCGTTTTTTTGCTATTTTTAAATTATTTTTATTATTCTATAATTTTATTTATATTTTTTATTTTGTTAATGTTGCAAGTTTTATTACAATAGTTAAATTTTTTAGCATTTATTGATTTTTGTTTTTTTATGCAATTTGTTTCTTGCCACTGCGCAAGCAGATATGCTGTAAGCGTATCTTGATAGTTCTTTCGCGCAGGCGTCAACTGTGGCGCAGGTTGTGATGATATCATCGACAAGTAAAATATTTTTATTTTTGATTTTGTCTTTATCAACGACAGAAAAAATATTTTTTATATTATCTAATCGTTCGACATAGTTTAATTCTTTTTGTGCCTTTGTGTCATAATTTTTCTTTAAGCATTCAACAACTGGAAGATTAGCAATTTTCCCGATTTCCTCTGCGAGTAGTTTTGCCTGATTAAAAGAACGCTCCTTTTTTCGTGTTCTTGTCATTGGTACATAGGTTATTAGGTCAAAATTTTTGATATCTTCTCCTATATATTTGACAATTAAAAGTGCATACCCAAGGGCAAGATAACGCTTGTTGTCTATCTTGTATGATAAAATGTTTTCACGAACTTTATCTTTATATACAAGAGGGCAATAGGCATGTTTGAAATAATGCTTGCGTCTTTGACAATTATCACACACTATTGCCTCATTTTCAATCGGCTCGTCGCAAATTCTACAACGGTTGCCAATATTGAAACTCAATGTCTTACCACAACTGTCGCAAAAAGGGCGTTCGTAAAAATGATTGATATCACGACCACAAAAAATACATTTGATATCTGGCGGAAAAATCAATCTTAAAAAGTTTTCTAACCAATTTTTATTATTAGTTCTGTTTTTTCTTTTAGTTTTCATCGAATAATTTTGCCATTTTTTCTTCTGCTATTTCAAGTAACTTTTTGAGTAGTGTAAAGCGGGTTGCTGTGTATTTGTTTGATACCATTCGTTTTAAATATTGCTTTTCGCCGACAATGACTACCATTTTCTTCGCACGGGTGACGGCAGTATAGATTAAGTTTCTTGTTAGTATTATGCTTGGACCCGCAATTGCTGGAATGATGACAGTGTCGAACTCTGAACCCTGGCTTTTATGGATAGTAATTGCGTAAGATAAGGATAAGTCAAGTAGGTCGGGGCGAGTGTACAAACAATTTCTGCCGTCTTCAAATTCTACATTGACTTCGCCACTATTTGGATCTATGAGGGTGATATAGCCAATGTCGCCATTAAAGACGCCTTGTCCAGTTTCATCGGCATATTTACCGTGTTTTTTCCATTCAAGGTCATAGTTATTTGTGATTTGCATGACCTTGTCGCCAAGCCTGAAAATTGTTTGACCTACCTCCACTTGTGGCTTTGTGACACTTGGTGGATTTATCACTTCTTGCAGAGTTTTGTTTAAACTTTCAATTCCACAAACTCCCGCTTTCATTGGTGCAAGCACCTGTATTTCGCGCGGGTCAGTTTTTAGGAATTTAGGTAGGCGAGTTGTGACAAGGTTTACTATCGTGTTTTTAATACTTTCTGGGTCACCTTTACTTTCAAAAAAGAAATCTGTGCTTGTATTGTCAATTAACGGCATCTTTCCGTCATTTATAAGGTGAGCGTTTGTGATGATTAAACTTTTTTCGCCCTGTCTAAATATTTTAGTTAACATGCAGTATGGTATTGTTCCACTTGCCAAAATATCCGCAAGCACATTGCCCGCGCCAACGCTTGGAAGTTGGTCTTTATCGCCGACTAGAATGAGTTTGCAGTCACGCGGGAGTGCCTTTAAAAGGTTGCACATAAGCGCACAGTCCACCATGGACACCTCATCACATATCACAGCATCCACTTTAAGGGGATTGCTTTCGTTGTGCATAAAATAACTTTCATCCGTCTTTATGACATTAACTTCAAGTAGTCTATGAATGGTCTTGGCTTCGCGCCCAGTGCTGTCACTCATACGCTTTGAGGCGCGTCCTGTTGGTGCAACAAGGGCAACTCGCAACTTCATGTTTTCAAAAATTTCCAAGATACATTTGATGATTGTGGTCTTACCTGTTCCAGGTCCGCCTGTAATTACATATACTCCATTATTTACAGCGCCTTTAATAGCTTTAATTTGCTCCTCATGAAGTTCAATCTTGTTTCGCTCTTGAAAGTTTATTATATCTTCATCCACATCAGTTTCATTATGCTTGCTGACATTTTTCAACCATGTAAGTTTTTGCGCGATGGAGTTTTCGTAATAATAATAGCGCGATAGCATGACAATTTCAACATTGTCGTTCCAAAGAGTAACACAAGTTTTATCAAGGCAGAGAGTGTCGAAGGTATTATTAAATAATTCGGTATGTTCTTCATAGTTTAAGTCAAGCGCTTTTGAAGCTTCGCTAAATAGCATATTTTTAGGAAGATAAGTGTTTCCATTCTTTTCGCAACTTGTTTTTAAGACATGAATAAGTCCAGCGCGCACACGAAAAGCGCTGTCGGAAGGAATGCCGATGTTCTTTGCTATTCTGTCGGCGGTTGTGAAGCCTATGCCGTCAATATCTTCAATAAGTTTATAAGGATTGCTTTTAACTATGTCAGCAGTCTTTTCGTGATAGACATTGTATATTTTAAGCGACATATTGGTGGAAATGTTGTAAGATTGCAAAAACATGATTGTGTTTTGCACTTCTTTATGTTCGCGGTAGCTCATGCCGATTTCAAGCGCCTTCTTTTCACTTATTCCTTTTATCATAGAAAGCTTTTCCGGTGTGTATTCTAAAATTTCTAAGGTGTCAGTGCCGAATGTTTCCACAATACGCTTGGCTGTTATCGGTCCAACCCCGCGAATAAGCCCGCTACCTAAGTATTTTTCCATGCCTGCAATGGTTTTCGGTTGGGTAAGCTCATATGAGGTAAAGGCGTATTGCACGCCAAACTTGGAGCGCTCAAATTTGCCCTCCAAAGTTACCATTGCACCTACTTTTACATCTATAAATTTGCCTACAACGGTGACAAGTGAGCCGTCTTTTTCCAGTTTTGCCACAGTGTAGCCATTTTCATCATTGCGAAAAACGATATCTTCAATAGTTCCTACTAATGCCATATCACTATTTTAATAACTTTTTGTTTAAAAAGCAAGCAAAATAGTTGCAAAATTAATGACGGTTAGATATAATTAACATGTATGAAAAATGTTGACCGATTAATTGAGATAGAAGCATTGCTTGAAAATATCACTAAGCATTTTGCTAAAAACAACCTTTTAAGGGTGAAGTTTTTATATTTTGTCAGTGAGTATCAAAATTTATCTGTCGGCATGATAATCAGTAAACTTGGAGTTAAGAAGTCTAATTTTGCACTATTAAGTAAGAAATTAGAAAAAGAAGGCGTAGTAAGTGTCAAGCATGGTGAATTTGATAGGCGCAATAGAATGTTATTTTTAACTGAAAAAGGGCAAAAAGAACTTGATACTTATCAAAACGAGATGAAAAAGTTTTTTAATGAGGATGACCATGAGGTCGATAAGGCCATTGAACAATTAACCTATTATTTGAATAAAAAAATCTAAGATATTTATTATCTTTTCTAATTTACCAATTAAAGGATTAAATATGAATAAAAACATTAAATTTTATAATTCTCTAACAAGACAAAAGGAAGATTTTGTGCCAATAGAGGGAAATAATGTAAAGATGTATGCGTGCGGTATCACTCCTTCGGCTGAGGCGCATATCGGGCATCTATATCAAGCGCTTATTTATGATATAATGCGAAAATTTCTTGTGAAAGAAGGATATAATGTTGTCTATGCTAGAAATTATACTGATGTCGATGATAAAATCATCGCAAAATCGAACGAGCTTCATATTCCAGCGAATGAATATGCCGAGAAAATGATAGAAAAGATAGACAAAGAAATGCATGCATTTCAAATAGGCGAGCCTGATATTTGGCTATATGCAACAAAGACAATAGGAGATATGATTAAGTTTATCTCTAAGCTGATAGAAAAAGATAAGGCGTATGCAACGCCAAATGGTGATGTATATTTCAGCGTAGATAAATTTAAGGAATATGGAAAGTTGTCTGGTAGGCGCACGGAAGAGGCACTTGACGGCGTTAGAATTGAAAACGATGAATTTAAAAAATCCCCTCTTGATTTTGCACTTTGGAAGTCGGCAAAAGAGGGTGAACCTTATTGGGATTCTCCTTGGGGAAAGGGACGCCCTGGTTGGCATATTGAATGTTCTGTTATGAACTATGTGACCTTTGGCGAGCAGATAGATATTCATGGCGGTGGCAGAGATTTACTTTTCCCTCACCATGAAAATGAGATTGCTCAAACGGAAAGTTTGACAGGTAAGCCGTTTGCAAAATATTGGATACACAACGGATTAATTCGAGTTAATGGGCAGAAGATGAGTAAAAGTCTTGGCAATTCGCTTTTAATGAAAGACTTACGAAAAGAATATCATATTGAGGTAATAAAGCTAGCTTTACTTCAAAATTCATACCACACTGATATAAATATAACAGATAAACTTTTTGAAGATTCGGAAAAGCATCTGTATAATTTCTATACTATATTAAATGACGCACAAAAAAAGTTTTGCAAGTTTTCAGGCAATGATGAAAAAGTTGAAAATAACTTTGATGATGCGATGCGTGATGATTTAAACACTTCAAAGGCAATATCTTATCTATTTAATATCTTTAAAGAGGCAAGAGAAAAATTACAAAATAATGATAGAAGTGTTATGGCTTTATTAAATAGTGTGATAATAACTTATTCTCTACTTGGATTATTTAAAGAAAGTCCTGAAAAATTCATAGCCAAAGTGGATGAAAAAACAAAGCTTGATATACCAGATGAAGTTAAAGCTTTGGCTGAAAAGCGTTGGCAAGCTAAGAAAGACAGAGATTTTAAATTAGCTGACGGTCTCCGCGAGGAAATTCAAAAGTTAGGATACTTAGTGAAAGACACTCGTGACGGATATGATTTAAATAAAATTTAAATTTTTTTGTTAAAGAAAACCACGGAGTAGTTTTGCTTAAACAATAAAGGAGTATATCAATTGATATGCTCCTTTTTATATTTTTTATGAAGATATTTTTTATTACGCCTGCTTATTATATTTCTTTTTTAAGCGATTTGTAAATTCGTTATTTTCATCCTCGTCAAGATGTGCTTTTCCGCTTGCTTTAAGATTTTCTAAGAGTTCTTCAACTTGTTCTTCGCTTACAACAACTTGTTCTTCTTTCTTCTTTTTTCTGTTGAAACTGCTAAGCAATTTGTTAAATTTTTTATCAAATTCCGTTTCGCCTGTAAGTTCATCCGCTGGCACTTCTATAATACCCTTTTCATTAGGTGTCAAGCCATATTTTTTACGCATATACCACTCTTTGAAATAGAATACAAGGACTATTACAAGGGTGGTGCAAAGTAGCATTGCAACAAGGGTGATGACAACAGGGGTTGAATATGTGGTAATAGAGAAAAATTTACTCATACTTAATAGGCATGCAAGTATTAATACACCAGATAAAACAACACAGATAGTTCTAAGTTTATTAAGAGGCCAACATGTCCAAACAAGGTTGATATAGCCTGTCAATACAACTAAAAGAGTGGAAAGAGAGGAAAATTCATCAGGCGATAGCGTGTCAGTGTTGGCATTTAAAAGCACAACAACAAGCACATTTATAAACAAAATCAGCGCGCATGGTATGGATTTTTTCAAAACCTGCGGAATAAAGTTACCCCGTATTATATCATTGTTAGGTTGGAAGGTTAAGATGAAGGACGGAAGTCCAATCACAAACATTTCAAGAAGCAAGAGCTGTCTAGGTGTGAATGGATAGGAAATCCTGAGCACCAAAGTTGTCACGCAAAGCATAATGGTAAATAGCGTTTTCATGAGGTAAAGCACAGATGACTTCTGCACATTGTTGACAATTTGTCTGCCCTCTTTGACTATGCTTGGAAGAGCAGAGAAGTTGCTTTCAAGAAGGACGAGGTGAGAGATATTTCTTGCAACTTCACTTCCGTCTGCCATGGCAATAGAACAGTCTGCTTCTTTTAAGGCAAGGGTATCGTTGACGCCATCGCCAGTCATAGCCACAGTGTTACCTTGTGTTTTTAATGTCTTAACCAAAATATGTTTTTGTTCTGGTGTCACTCTTCCAAAAACTGTGAATTTGTTTGCAAGCTGAGCAACTTCTTGAAGGCTGACATTTTCTAGCGATACATATCTATCATATCCTTCAACGCCTACACGCATAGCGATTTTCGAAACGGTTATTGCGTCATCGCCAGAGATAATTTTGATTTTTACATTGTTTTTCTTAAACCAATCTATCGTTTCCACTGCGTCTTTACGAATGTGGTCCTCTAAGACAAAAAAGGCGACAAGTTTGCCATTTTTTCCTGCGACTTTTTCATCATATGCCTCATCACTTTCGCAAAGTCCGATGACGCGGAAGCCTTTTTCCATGTTTGAAACCATTATCTTCTTTTGTTCGGAGGAAATTGGGCATTTCAAAAAAGATGGAGCGCCAAGGAAATATGTTTTGCCATTTTTTAAAGTGGTAGCGCTATATTTTCTCTGAGAGGAAAATTCAATAACCTCTTTTGCTATACTTTCGGTGTCCTTGCCAAAATAGCTTAAAAGGGCGATACTTGTGGCATTCATAGTCTTTTGTTGTTGCAAGATAACTTTCATAACACTTTCTACTTTTGATTTTTTTGTTTCAAAAGGGATGACATCAACAACATTCATTGTGCCGTCAGTTATCGTTCCTGTTTTATCTAAACATAGAACATTGGCACGGGCGAGCATTTCAATGGAATATAGATTTTTAACGAGCGTCTTTTTTTTGCCTAGTTTGATAACTCCTACCGACAAGCCGACAGTAATTAGTAGGTACATGCCTGCTGGTATCATACCAGTGAGTGCACCGCTTGTGCTTGTGATGGAGTCTGTGATTGAGGAACCTAAAAGGACGCTTTCTTTAAAGAATGTCAATATTCCAACAGGAATTAAAATCAAGATAATGACTTTAATTAAGTTATTTAAGTCTTTAAAAAGATTGGAAGTCTGTGGTTTAAAGTCCTTAGTTCGCTCTGCGACAGTTTGAATATAGTTGTCTTTACCGACCTTATCAACGCGGGCGTAACATTGCCCAGATACAAGGAATGAGCCAGCGAGAAGCACATCGCCGATGTTTTTCTTGATTGAATTACTCTCACCAGTTAGCAAGCTTTCGTTTGCTTCCACCGTTCCGCTGATGATTATGCAGTCGGCAGGGATTTGATTTCCGTTTTCTAATATGATTATATCGTCAAGTAGCAGGTCATCGCCTTTGACCTCTTGAAGTAGCCCTGTTCTTATCACTTTAACCTTAGGTGCGGTGACAAGCGACAACTTTTCTACTATCTTTTTAGCTTTAATTTCTTGAATTATAGAAATAGCTGTATTTGCAATGACAACAAACAAAAATAGTAAATCTCCCCATGCTTTAACGCAGATAAGGGCGATGGCAATAACGAGCCAAATGCAGTTAAAAAAGGTGAAAATATTTTTGCAAATTATGGAAAGGTATGAATTTGATGTCTTTATCTTTGTGTCATTTATAAGTTTATGTTCCTTTCTTTCGGCGATTTGTTCCTCAGAAAGACCATGTTCAACATCTGTTTGATATCGAACGATAGGAATGGATATTGCATTTTGTTTGTTCTTTTTGCTCTTAAATTTTTTATTTCTCATTATATATATTAATATAATTATTTTTACCTTATTTGTCAATTATTAAAGCAATTTTCTTGACTTTTCTTTGTTTTTAATTTAAGATAAAAAACAGAAGTAGCGAAAAAGCCAATTGGTATATTATTTTTTTATTTTTACCTATTTTGCTTTAAAATTGTCTACCACTTAGCTTCCGTATAGAAGCTTCATATGTTAGGAGGAAACATGTTTATTCCAGTATCCGCAAATTTAATTAAACTTTCAAAAATTTTCCCTAAGGATTTATATGTTGTAGGGGGCTATGTCCGCAACTGCCTGATGGGCATAAAGGGTGGAGATGTGGATTTAGCAAGTGATGTGGATATTGATGAAATTACCGAAATGTTGAAAGCTAATGGCTACAAGGTTAAAGTAAAAAACTCAATGTATAATTCTATAAGCATATCTAAGGATGCGGAAAGCTATGAGTTTACCTCGTTTAGAAAGGACTTTTATCCTGATAACGGAAAACATTGTCCAATAAAGGTGGAGAGAACCTCAGATATTAAAGAAGATGCAAAGCGTAGAGATTTTACTATTAATGCCATCTATTACAACATAAATAAAGACGAAATCGTCGATTATTATCAGGGTGTAGTTGATGCAAAACAAAAGATACTTCGCTGTATTGGCTCACCAGAAGAAGTTTTAAATTATGATGGCGAAAGAATTTTAAGAATGGTTAGAATTGTCGGTGAGCTTGGGCTTAAAATTGACAAAAAAACGCTCAAACAGGCATTTTTAATGGCAAAAAATATCGGAGATTTGTCACCAAGCAGAAAGTTTGCTGAGCTTGAAAAAATCATATATTGTGATAAGCGTTATCCAGAAATTAAGAGCGATTTTATGCAGGCGTTAACCCTTTTGAATAGGCTAAATGTTTGGCAATATTTTGGCTTGCCTTTCAAAAAAATCAAATATAAAATGGTGAAAAAGGCGGAAGATAGGTTGTTAGGGCTTTTAATTGATGTCATAGACACCTTAAAACCAGAATGTCTAGAAACCTTTATGGAAGAGTTTTTAAAAAAACAATTTGGCTTTACTAATAAGCAAGAGCAGAAGGTGTTTGTATATATTTCAGGGTATTATAACGCCATAAACAGGATGAAAAATAAGGAATATTTCTTTAAATATTTTGATGATGTTCATGTGATATTTCCACTTTTAGCTAAGAAAAGTAAGCGCTTAATGAATAAATATATGTTTTTCTATAAATACATTATTCGCTACGGACTTACTATTCGTGTCAACGATTTAAAGGTGAATAAGGAAGATATTGCAATTAATTTCCCTAAGATTGACAATAGGAGTTATGATAGAATTTTGGAGGATTTACTTAGCAAGGTATTTGATGGAAAGTTGCCAAACGAGAGAGAAGCGCTTCTTCAAGAAGTTGACAAATGGAACTATTAAGCATGCGGTTGCATGCTTTTTTGTATTATCGAAAGCCAAAGCCAGGCGTGGCGAAGGTTGTGTGAAACTGATGTTCATATAAACAGTCATAATTTGTTCTTTGTGTTGATAAAATTTTAAACCTAACATACTTAAATTTAAATATTGCATATTTTTATTACATTATTAAAATATAAAGATTTGTGTGACATTTATAACAACTAGAAAACTATTTTGTTTAAGTTTGTTTCATATATTTAAAATTTTGCGACATAATAAAGACATGAAAAAAGATGCAATTAAAAAAGATGACAAAAAAGTCGAAAAAAAGGATGCTAAAAAAGAAAAAAAGAGTGGTTTTCTTTGGTTCATTTCTGTATCAGCTGTGGCCGTTGGCTGCTTGTTTGTCTGTCAATTCTTCTTTGTAAACTCGTTAACTACAAATTCAAGATTTTATGATAACACAAAAATCAATGGTATTGATGTCAGTAACATGACAATGGCGGAAGCGGAAAATGTAGTTCTCACGGACATGCTGACAAGTCGCTCTGATATTGAAATCAACCTATCGTATGGCGACAAGGAATGGAAACTTAAAGGAACAGATTTTGAAGTGGCTAATAAGATTGAGCCTTACATAAAAAAAGTGGCAGCATATGGCAAAACAGGAAATTATTTTCAAAATTTAAGCAAGGCGAAAGATATTAAGAAAAATGGAAAAGATTTTCAAATTTCATATAAATGTGTGCTTGCCGATGTGGATGAAAAAATAGAGGGAATAATTGATGAGGTTGAGAGGTCGCAAGAGGTTGCCAAGCTTGTCTTTTCGCCAAATGAGGAAAAAATATTCCATGTAGATGAAGGTAAGAGTAGTGTAACTGTGCTTCGCGATGAGTTATATAAAAGAATAGATGAAGGGTTACTCAATGGTAAGGTGGCAAATGTTGAAATTCCAATCATAGAGATAAGTCCAGAGTTTAGTGAAGAGGAGTTATTAAATTCCGTAGTCAAAAGAAGTGAATTTTCTACAAGTTACGCTACTAGCTCTAACGACAGAAAAAACAATGTCAAGAAAGCGCTTGAAAGTTTTAATGGACTAGTCGTAGAAAGCGGACAAACAGTGTCTTTTAATGAAACGACAGGCGATAGAACTGAGGTAAATGGGTATAAAAATGCTCATATAATCTATGGCGGTGTCTATGTTGACGGAGTTGGTGGAGGAGTATGCCAAGCCTCAACAACGCTCTACAATGCATTACTCCTTGCAGGGCTTCAAATAGATGAGGTTTATCATCATTCACTTCCTGCCTCCTATGTGCCACTTTCATTCGATGCGATGGTGTCAGGAAACTATTGTGATTTAGTATTTACAAACAACTTAGAAAAGCCAATTTACATTAGAACACTTGCTGACGACGAGAAGGTTACGGTCGAAATATATGGACAGAACATGGACGGCATGTCGATTGAAAGGCGTGCTGAGCTTGTGAAGATTTTACCGCACAATGGCGACAAAATACTTCCAGACACAAAAGGGGAATACTCTAATAAGATTTTATATAAAGGCGAGTTCTATCGTGTGAAATGGCCGAAAGAAGGGTATGAGAGTAAGGGGTATTTGAGATATTACAAAGACGGTGAATTTGTGGACGAAAAGGAAATTAGGCATGATTTTTATCAACCTCAGGATGGAATAGTCATGGAGGGTGTAGAGGATTTAGGAGTTGGAATGACACTTCCTGCAAGCGATGTTTCAATATGTAATCCGCAAAAGGTGACGAAGAAAGCTGAGGAAAGTGCAAGAGCAAGACTGACTAAGGTGTAAAGCCAAAATTTAAATCTCATTAGATAAAATCAAATCAAGTTTTTTAATCGAAAATTACATGAACTAATTTATTGGCATTGCAAAATGTCAGTTTAAGTAAAATTGATAGTATATTATGCTTTGCGTTAAAAATAATATAAAAAAAATTTGCAACTTTATAAAAAAATAGTATAATATATAAATATGGACAAAAAGCAAGGCAAAGAGAAAAAAGAATTATCTTTAAAAGCAAAAATTTTACGAACTATTTTAGTTTGTATAGTTATAGCTGGAATTGTTGTCTTAGGATATTATATATTAAATTGGACAGGAGTTTGGGAACAGATAAATTCCGTTGAAAAACTCCAAAATGTCATCTTGTCATGGGGATTTTGGGGTAGATTTGGTTATGTGATATTGCAACTACTCCAAGTCACTTTCATTCCGCTACCATCGACCGTTACAATCATTGCGGGAACATTAGTTTATGGACCTCTTCAAGCATCACTTTTATCTCTTGCGGGCATTCTCCTTGGAAGTATGCTGGCGTTTCTGTTGGGTAAAGTTTTTGGTAAAAAGTTAGTCGTTTTCATGGTTGGTGAAAAAACTTGTAAAAAATGGGCAGATTTTTTAAGTAATGCTAAATACTCATTTTTCATTATGATGTTATTGCCTATCTTTCCAGATGATGTCTTATGTCTTGTTGCTGGGCTAACTAACATGAGTTGGACATTCTTCACAGTTACAAACTTAATAGCAAGGCCTATCGGTGTTTTTACAGTAAGCTATTTTGGCAGTGGACATTTAATTCCGTATCATGGTTGGGGACTTATAGTTTGGGGTATTTTAATCGTATTGATTATCGCAGTTTTAATCCTTTCTTATAAATATCAAAAGCAGATTGAAAACTTTTTGTTAAAAGCTTTTAGAAATAAGAAAAAGGAGTATGTGATTGATAAAGAGGAAATACTAAAAAATAACGAAATTAAAAACAGGGTGCATCCTCAAAATGCGCAAATGTGTGAGAAAAAAGAAGATAATGAATTTAAAGAAAATTTAAAACATAAAAATTTAAAATAAATTAGATAAAAACAAAAAAAATATAAAAAAGATACATTTTTTGTGTCTTTTTTTGTTATTTTATGCATTTTTTATGATTTTTTTATTTTAATAAAAACTCCTTCTTTAATTTGCTTTGGAGATAGATTGTTGTCTAACAAGATTTTTGTGCTATCAATATGGAATTTTTCACTAATTATTTTTAAGTTTTCGCCCTTCTTTACTCTATAATAGGGGAAGGGAATTTTTGTTACACTCATAACTCCTCCATGACGATTACAATATTTTACTGTCATAACTTTTTAAACATTCCAATAAATTATTATATATGAAATCAATTTTTAAAAGCGTAGCGCTCATATCGGTGTTTTCAGTTTTAACAAGACTGCTTGGCTTTTTATTAAGAATATATCTATCAAGAACTATTGGTGCGGAAGCGCTAGGGTTATATCAAGTTGCACTCTCAGTGTTTATGGTGCTACTGACGGTTGTTTCAAGTGGCTTGACTCTTATTATTTCAAGAATGACAGCGTCTTATCGCGTTTCGCAGGATAAAAAAGCAACAGCAAGTTTAATTACATCTGGATTATTTTTGTCGCTTGCTGTCAGTGTCATACTGTGTGTGATAATTTTGTTATTTAAAAATCTATTTGCTCACTTGTTTACCGATGAAAACTGCATCAACATATTGATAATACTTTTACCATCGCTTATCTTTTCTGCCGTCTATTCTGTCTTTCGAGGTGCCATGTGGGGGAATGATAATTATTTTGCACTATGTGTAACAGAGCTCTTTGAAATGGTAATAAAGATTGCTTTTAGTGTCCTACTTTTAAATGCGAGCATGAGTGTTTTAGAGAGCGCCACCACTGTTGCATGGTCCTTCACACTTTCGTGTATTTTTTCTGCAATGCTTGTTGTCATTCTATACTTTTTTTACGGCGGTAAGATGGGCAAGCCTACAAAGATTTATAAAACTATTCTTTCGCGTTCTGCGCCAATCACTGGTGTGAGAATTGCTGGAAGTTTGGTGCAACCACTTATCGCCTTAATTCTTCCTGCAAGGCTCATGGTGGCAGGTTATACGGCATCACAGGCTATGAGCATATACGGCATTGCTCTTGGAATGACCTTTCCACTACTTTTCTTGCCAACCACACTAACAGGTTCTCTTTCCACTGCGCTTGTGCCAGATATATCAATGGCTATGGCACAAAATGACAGTTCGCATATTCAAAAAAGGGTAACGGCATCAATTAATTTTACTCTTTTTATCTCTTTTCTTGTTGTGCCTATATTTATGGCAATAGGAGATAAGATTGGTATCTTTTTATATGGTGAAGCACTGAGTGGAACGCTGTTGCAATTTTCAAGCTGGATCATGATACCTATGGGTGTGACAAATATAACATCCGCTATTTTAAATTCGGTTGGGTTTGAAGTTAAATCATTTATCAATTATATTATAGGCGGAATTTTTACCTTTATTTCTGTGATGTGGCTGACAGAGTTTATGGGCGTTTTGTCGCTTCCATTTGGTATGGGTGTCAGCACAACGATTACCATGATTTTAAATATAATTATGTTAAAAAGGAAGTTAGGAATAAAAATTAGGATTTTAAAAGATTTAACTCTTTTTTCGCTTTTGTCGCTTCCAACACTTGCGATAACATCGTTTGTTAGCAATCTCTTCTCAAATTTCATTCCACTGATTTTCAACCTAATAATAAGTGGAGGATTGGGAGTTACGATTTATATAACATTATGTTTAACTTTCAACCTTGTAAACATTCATTCTTATATTGTCAAATTTAAGGAAAAAGTTAAAATAAAAGGCTTAAAAAGAGCAAAAAAGTGAATTTAATTATGTTTTTTCATGTTTTTTTGTCTATTTTTTAAATTTCTTTTATTTTGCTAGAAAAAGCAAGGCAAAAAAAATAAATATTTTGATTAAAAATATTTTTTCTCTTTATACTAGGAATATGTTAACCATAGTATTAAGAGCAATTTTAATATATCTTGTCGTCCTCTTTCTCTATCGCTTAATGGGAAAAAGACAGCTTGGGCAAATGCAACCTTTCGAGCTTGTCCTAACTCTTATCATTGCAGATCTAGCCACCATTCCTATGGCGGAGATTTCTGTGCCTGTGCTACATGGTATTGTGCCACTTTTAACGCTTGTGCTACTTCATTTTGCCTTGACACTACTATGTAAATTTTCTTCCAAATTTTCTCGTTTCATAAGTGGGAAGCCTGTGATTGTAATTAATCCTAACGGAATAGATTATAAAGCACTTAAAAATCTTAACCTATCTATTGACGATATTATGGAAGCGATGCGTGGGGCTGGCTACTTTAAATTGCAGGAAGTGCAATATGCCATTATGGAAACGAATGGCAAGTTGAGTGTCTTTCCAAAGAGCGAGTATTCACCTCTAACCGTAGGCGATATGAATATGCAAGTTGATAAAAGTGCTTTGCCTATCAATGTGATATGCGAAGGTAAGATTATGAAAGAAAATCTAAATATAGCAAAACTAGATAGTGAGGCGGTTACAGAACTTTTAAAGAAGGCAGGAATTAAGAAGGTTAAAGATTGTCTTGTGCTTTCTATTGACAAGGCGGGAGCAGTGTTTGCGCAAGAGTATAATAAAAAGTATGTGACATTCGATAGCTACCCGCTTGGGCAGGTGAGAGAATGACAAAGTTTATGTGGTTTCAATTAATTTCAATACTACTCATACTTGCTGTCTTGATCGGCGTCTGTGTGCTTGAAGACAAGCTTGTGTCGCGCGCATTATTTGATGTTCGCAATTATTGTTATCAAATTGAAGAGGCTGTGGATGAACATGACGGCATTTTAAATAATGATGTCGCCATGCTTGTTGATAACATGGAGGACAAGTGGTTCAAGCATGAATGGAATTTGTGCTACATGGTCAATCATAAATCAATTCAGGAGATTGGTGTAGAGATATCTAAGATGAAAACATATATGGAAGAGGGTGACCGCAAGGAGTTTATGGCATCGCTTGAACTAATTAAACTCTACGAGGAGCAATATCATCACTTTATGGGTGCAAGTTTCCATAATATTTTATAAAAGAATGTTGATATATCAATTTTTTAAGGCATAACTGCAAGACATAAAAAAAGGATAATTTTTTATTTATTATCCTTTTTATTTTTATTATATTACCACATTTTTTCCTTTTTTCTCAAAATAACAATTAGGATGATTGCGGCAATGACGATGAGAACTAAAATAATTAATACGATTATAAGCCATAAGTAAGAATAAGTTTCATCTTTAATTGTCGTGACAGTGGTAACATAGGAAGTTATAATATTTCCTTCTGTATCATAGATGGTACAAGATATATCAAATCTTCCTTCCACATCGTTACTATCGAATAAAAAGTCATTTCCATACATGTCCCGTTCAGTGTCTTTTTCGTTGTTATCGCCATAACTTGGCCAGAGGGCACTGCGATAATCTTGTTCGCCAGTCTTATCCGCTTCCCGCATCACATATCTTGTGTTGTCCTTGCCTATGCCTGTTACCGACCAGACTATGTGGCTTGGATTGACATACTTATAATCATCTTCTTTAATTGAGATGTAGTATGTATTTAAAAATTTATCAGAACTATAAGTTTCAATATCAAAGCTTATTTGTCTATTTATAGTGTCTATATCGTCAGGAACAACGGCAAAATACATATCGCCAAGAGTTTTTTCAAAGGTTTGACCGCTGTCACTATCTAGGTAACTATAAACAAAATCAAATTTGTAAATTCCAAATCCATCACCGTAGAGGGCATTTTCAATAATCTCTTCTGGTTCATCTATATAAAATGTTAAAACTTTGTTTTCAAGTACATTATTATTAATTGTTTCTTCGTATAATGTTCGTGTTTCTGTTGTGTTTTCATTCCAATTTTCCGTTTGCTTGTAGGATAAAATAAGTTTAAAGTTTATAAAAGTGTCGCTATTTCCTGAAATATAATTTTCAATGTTAATGTTGATAAATTTCAGTTGTGACCAATTATAGTAGGCGTAATTGACAGTTCTGCCGTGTTCGTCATCTATAATCTGGACAGGCTCTTTGTAAGTTGGCGTCAGCACGTTTGATGAAGAGCGATAACCTGTGTAAGTGATTGAGAAGTTGCTGTCTGAACGCGATAGACTATTATCGTTTTGCGCCTTAGTATAAAATATAGGCATAAAAGCAAAGATGCCAAGTATTAGCATTAAGCTTGCAAAAATTAAACTATAAATTCCTTTTCTTGTCATAAGTTTATTTTATCACATTATTAATAAATTTAAAAATGAATTTTGCATATTTTTTTATTTGACAATTAATTTTTTTAAATTTAT
>DVLK01000024.1 GCA_018715545.1 Candidatus Caccovivens faecavium
AAAGACAAGCCAGCAAAGTAGTAGGTTGTGCCAGTGGTGGAAGAGGTGTTTATTCCGCTTATCGTTCCGCTATCTGTTACCCTCGTTTGTGGCATCTTGCCATTTTCAACATACCAATATCCGCCCTCTTCGTCATAGTAGGCTGGATTGTTCGCCTTCCACTGCGCATATATCGTCTTTGTGCCGTCAGAGGAATAATATGTGTCGCTGGCTGTTATTGTGCCTGAGGAATTGATAAGCGTTGTTCCCGTTCCGTTAAGCGCCGTGTTATAGCCATTAAAAGTAAAACCTGTGCGTGTTGGTGCTGTGATTGAAGTAATAGAACTTGTCGCAGTGCTATTTGAGTACCAACCGCTATCATATTTTAAGTATATCATGCTTGTGCCACCATTTCCACTATTCCAATTTAAGCTTACAGGTATTATCTTCGCCTCCCAGACAGCGTATAGCGTTACACTTGATGAAGAACTATACCCATTTGAAAAGGTGTATGTATCTCCTGAATCATAGTTTACCGTTGTTGCACTTGAACTTGTCGACCAACCAAGAAAATTATAGCCCGTGCGTGTAGGCTCAGTGCTTGATACTGTAAAATTTGGATTATCGTAATAGTTGTTATATTGATGCCACTTTTGCGTGCTAGTTCTTGACGATATAGATGAACCGCCATTCGAATTATAGTTTAAACTTACCGTTCGAGAACTAATTGCATAATATGAAAGCGTTGAAGTTGAGGTTGAAGAGCGACTTTGTCCAGGAGAATAGCTAACACTTGTTGAACTCGAACTTGTTGTCCAACCCGCTAGACTCCAACCATTTGAAACATATTCCGAAATATCGCTTGTGTCGAACATATAGAATGTAGAACCATAATATCTTGTCTGATCGTCATAGTCCTGACTTCCATTTGTATTGCGATAATAATAGCGGTTGGTATAAGACCTACGCGACCAAGAAGCCGTAAGCGTTCTATTTGAAGTGATATTAGACATCGTATTTCCAGGATAATAGATATTCCCATTCCAAGACCAATAATTAAAATAATAACCTGTTCGCGAAAAACCATTACTTTTTACGGTCACTGAACCACCCGATTCAACTGTTTGTGAAGACACACTGCCAGTCGCAGAAGAAGAACCACTGCTATAAGAAACGGTATAATACACAATATCTCTCTCCCACTGAGCATACAATGTTTCATCTGCAGTTGTTTGAGTTGAGGTTCCGCTTACACTTATAGAACTTCCTGGATTATAACTTATTCCATTTCCGCTTGATGAAGTATTCCATCCTTCAAAAGTATATCCACTTCTTGTAGGCACTTGCGACGAAATTGTAAAACTCAATGTCCAAGTTGTCCCCGTTCTTTGCCCTTGAACTGTTTGTGATACTGGAACATTTGAAACCCCAGAGGCATTCCCATCATAATACAAAACCGCTTTTGCTAGATAAGATGACTGCTGCTTCCATTGCGCATAAAGAGTAATGCTTATATTAGGATATGAAAATGTTACGCTATCACCTGGTGAATAACTGGTTCCACTTCCACTTGATGAAGTATTCCATTCCACAAAAGTATATCCGCTTCTTGTTGGTCTAGTGCTAGGAATAGTAAGCCTTCCTGACCATGATGAAGTTACTGATTGAGCTCGTACTTGACCTTCGACATCGCTTGGGACATTAGATACCCCTGAGGCATTGCCATTAAAATGTAAAAAAATTCTAATTATAACTGCATTTGAATCTACATCATTTGGATCATCATCTATAATTTCATTTTCGTCAGATGACGAATCCCCCCCCCAGGATTTTCTTCAAGAGGATTGTTTTCGGAAGGATTTTCATTAGAAGGCAAATTTTCTGAAACATTCGAGCTGTTACAACCTGAAAGCAATAAGCTGCCACCAACAAAGGCGGTTGAAACAAACAAGAATGAAAACAAAATCATAAAAAACTTCTTCATAAAATCTCCTATATTTGCGCTATATTTTACGCATATATTTACAAAAATACCTCTGTCATAATACATTTCACGATAAATTTGCACAATATTCTTGCCTATATTTTTATTATAGCGTATTATTGATATTTTACAAAGCAAAATAACAAAATTTTGTATAATTATAGATCCACCTTAAAGCTTTGTAATTTTTTATATATGTTACTCTTTAAATAATTTATACTGAACTTGCTTAGAACGCATATCGCTTTCACATTTTTCTAAGTTTATCTAAATACTTTTCAAAATATTCTGGAAGTGGCGCTTCAAAAGTCATCTCTTTTTTACTCGTTGGATGAACAAACGAAAGTCGTACTGCATGAAGAAGTTGTCCGTTTAAACCTTTAACCTCCTTACCATAAAGTTTATCACCAACAATTGGATGTCCAAGATATTTTGAGTGCACTCTAATTTGGTGAGTTCTCCCTGTCTTTAAAGAAAACATGACGAGAGAAGCATTCTTGAAATGTTCAAGCACCTTATAATCGGTTATTGCCTCTCTGCCGACATCAGTGACCACCATCTTTTTTCTATCTTTCTTATCGCGAGCAATTTTCGTGACAATTTCGCCGTTATCTTCTTTCAAATTGCCGTCCAAAACCGCTAAATATATGCGCTTACAAGTTTTATTCTTGATTTGCTCTTGCAAAGAGATATGCGCCTTATCGTTTTTCGCCACAACGAGTAGTCCACTGGTATCCTTATCAAGCCTATGCACAATACCTGGACGCAAAACACCATTTATACCACTTAAATTTTTAACCCTATGTAAAAGCCCATTGACAAGAGTCCCACTTTTTGTCGAAGTACATGGATGAACCACAAGTCCCTGAGGCTTATTCACAACCACAACATCATCATCTTCATAGACTATATCAAAAGGAATGTCCTCTTCCTCAGTAGAGATTTTCTCTGGCTCTTTGATTATAATTTTTACTATATCATTTTCGCGGAGTTTGTAGCCACTTTTAACAGACTTTTCATTTACAAAAACGCAATCTTTTTCAATTAGATTTTTTATATGCGAACGCGAAAAAAGAGGAAGCTCACCTTGCAAAAAAATATCTAATCGCTCCCCCACATGTGCACTTTCAATTTTATAAGTTCTTTCTTCACTCATTTTTATCATCCGTCTTATCTTCTTCAATGTTATTATGCTTTTTAAATTCGTTGTTTTTAATCACCTGTTTTCTGATTTCATCATCTTCTTCATCTTTATCTAGTTGCTCTTCAATCACAATTTTACCTACTGTATCAACAACCGCAGGCTTTTTCTCCTTTTTGAAGGCGTATATTAATAGATATATGATAAACATAACCACACCAACAGTCAAAAACACATCAGCAAAATTAAATACTGGAAAACTTTGCCAAAAAGCAAATTGTATGAAGTCGCGGACATACCCAAACACAAGCCTATCATATAGATTACCTATACAGCCCGCACACAGAAAAGCAAAAGTGATAGTAAGTAGCCAGCTTTTATTTTTATCTTTTACATAGAACCAAATAAAAATTGCCAAAAATACTAAGCTTAAAATCACAAGCCCAACTTGATTACCAGAGAATATTCCCCATGCCGCGCCATGATTATGAACAATAATCAAATTGAAAATCCCAAGACTTACACCTGTTCCCTCTGCATACATACCATCAAAAACATATTTAGTCACTAAATCTAGTGCTAAAACAACAACAATTAAAACAGAAAGAACAATAATTTTATTAATTAAACTTTTTTTCATAAAACCTCTTTATAAATTTCAAAATGTTTTTAATAAAACAAACTTAAAATTTAACTTTTACATAACAAAGTAATTTTTTTAATAAATAAATGATTTATGTCTAAATTGATACTATCTATGTGATTTTGAAGCTCCAAACCGTATTTACAATCAATTTTGATTTTTTTATTATACTTTCATAACTCATAAAATGTAAAACGAAAAAATTATACAATTTTCTTACTAACGCCTAATCAATCTCAATTTCAAAGTTTTTAGGCAGGAAAATATATAAATTTTTATCAATTATTTCCTGTTTTGCATCCAAAATATCTAAAACTCCACTAAAATAGTCTAAAATCTTATGCTTTTCACTCGCTCCACAGTGTCTTAAATCAAGAATAAATGGCGTGTCTTTTTTAAGTAGTTCCGCTCTGTCTTTGCAATCGTCAAGGCTCTCAGGATAATACACGCGCACCCCGTCAATCTCGTCTGGAAGCTTCTCGCTCACTTTTAAATTATAAGAAGCGCTATTTTTGACCACTTTCTTTTTTGTTGCTTTAACATCGTCTGTTTCAAAACCTAGTGCTTTGTAAAATATGTCCATAAATTTCATAACATTCCCTCTTTTCTTTAAAATTATATCATAAATAGAATGTAAATAACAAATAATTTACTGCTTTTAGAATAAAACAAAAACAAAAAATTTGTCAAACCACTAAAAGCGACAAAGATTGATTTTTTTATCATGCTATGCTAAAATAATTAAAATAAAGGAGGCTTTATGTTTCACACAAAAACACCTAAACGCACTTATGACCCTTTCAACAAAGACAAATTGGTTGAAGAGATAGTAAACACAATCGCAGAAATAGAAAATTCTAACACGCAAAAAGAAACTCGCAAACAACTTAACCTAAAATTGAAGAATTTAAAAAAACAACTTAAAGAAATTGAAAGAAAAGATAGAAGAGAAGAGCGTTTTGAACAAAGGTCGCTTTGATAATGTTTACAATACTTTAATGCGTCAAAAATTATATAACAAAAAAAGACTTTCAAACAAGAAAGTCTTTTTTTTGCTTAATATCAGTTTGGAGAACCCTCCTATGGTTATAACTTTTTCAAGTTATTTAGTTCAGTTATTCAATAATTGAAGAAACAACACCAGAACCAACTGTTCTTCCGCCTTCACGAATAGCGAAACGAAGTCCTTGTTCAATAGCGATAGGTGTGATAAGAGTGATTGTCATTCTTACATTATCGCCAGGCATAACCATTTCTACGCCCTTTTCAAGTTCAATTGTTCCAGTAACGTCTGTTGTTCTGAAATAGAATTGTGGTCTGTAACCATTGAAGAATGGTGTGTGACGACCGCCTTCCTCTTTCTTCAAAACATAAACTTCTGCTGTAAACTTTGTGTGTGGATGAATTGAACCAGGTTTGCAGATAACTTGTCCTCTTTCGATTTCATTTCTTTGAATACCACGAAGAAGAAGACCTACATTATCTCCTGCACGACCTTCGTCAAGAAGCTTTCTGAACATTTCAACACCAGTGATAACTGTTTGTTTCTTTTGACCAAGACCAACAATTTCAACTGTATCATTGATATGAACAACACCTCTCTCAACTCTACCGGTTGCAACTGTTCCACGTCCTGTGATTGTGAACACATCTTCAACAGGCATTAAGAAAGGCTTGTCTGTGTCACGAACAGGCTCAGGAATATATGAATCAAGAGCGTCAAGAAGTTCTTGGATGCAAGCGCATGCTGGATCATCAACCTTACCAGCCTGAGCAGCTTCCAAAGCTTTAAGAGCAGAACCCTTAATGATAGGAGTTTTGTCTCCTGGGAAACCGTATTCAGTTAACAAATCTCTAATTTCCATTTCAACGAGTTCAAGAAGTTCAGGATCGTCAACTTGATCAGTTTTGTTCATAAATACAACGATGTAAGGAACACCAACCTGTCTTGCAAGAAGGATATGCTCTCTTGTCTGAGGCATAGGACCATCAGTTGCAGCAACAACAAGGATAGCGCCGTCCATTTGAGCAGCACCTGTGATCATGTT
>DVLK01000025.1 GCA_018715545.1 Candidatus Caccovivens faecavium
CTTGGAAGGCTAGTGTTCTACCACTGAACTACACCTGCACATGGCATAGTTTAACACAGCGAAAAAAAATTGTCAAGAAAAATCGCAAAAAATATCGTTTAGATTATTAAAAAAAGACCTTGTAATTTTATTGTGGACATTTATAACATAAAAATTTACATAAAAAATGATTATATATATAAATAGCGTATTTTTTCTTTTGTGTCCTGTTTTAAAGTTGAAATTGTTTTGCGTATTTGGTATAATCAAAGAGTTTAAAAAGCTTTAAATTTAGAGGAGCATATGAGAGGACAACATCTTTGCTTAGCCTTTGGTAATGAAGTTATCTACGATGACGCTGAGTTTAATCTCAATGATTTAGACAAAACGGGTATAGTTGGTGTCAATGGCGCTGGCAAAACAACCTTGTTTAAGGTGATATTAAAACAGCAGGAATTGGACAGAGGCTATATCAATACTGGCAGTGCGCGTATTGGCTATCTTCCACAGGAGATAGATTTTTCTGATAGGCAAAAATCAGTTTGGGATTATCTTTTTGACGCGCGACCAATACGCAAGATTGAAGCGGAACTTAATGAGATATATGATAAACTTGCAACTGCAAACGAGGAAGAGCAAATTGTTCTTCTTAGAAGAATGGGAACTTTGCAAGCGCAGTTAGATGAATTTGATGCCTATAACGTAGAGAATATTCTTCTACAACTAATTGATGATATGAAGATTGGCGAACTTCTTGATATGAAATTGGAAGATTTATCTGGCGGACAGAAGTCCAAAATAGCTTTTGCACATTTACTATTTTCTAATCCTCAAATATTACTTCTTGACGAGCCGACAAACCACCTAGATGCCACAACAAAGGAATTTGTGACAAATTATCTTAAAAACTATAAGGGCAGTGTTTTGATTATCAGCCATGACATTGATTTTTTAAATGCGATTGTCAACAAAATTCTCTTTGTGAATAAGGTTACTCACAAAATCTCTGTCTATAATGGTGACTATGCGATGTTTAAAAGAAAGTATGCACAGGAACAACTTTTGAAGGAACTACGCATTAAAGAGCAGGAGCAAGAAATTAAGAGATTATCTGACTTTGTGCAGAAGGCGAGGCAGGCTTCACAAACAAATCACAACATAAAGAGAATGGGCAAAGATAGAGAGATTAAACTTGCAAAGGCGATTGCATCGTTAGAGAAAAGAGATAAAGAATATAAACATGTTAAAATTCAACTTGAACCAAAGAGAATGGGCGGGAAAGTGCCGTTAGAGGTAAGCAATCTAACATTTCACTATTCAAATAAGGCTAATCTATATGAAAAACTTTCTTTTTCTTTAAGTCAGGGCGAGCGCTTTTTGATTGTCGGAGAAAATGGTGTGGGGAAATCGACACTTTTAAAACTCATAATGGGAATTTTACAGCCGATAAGTGGAGAAATTAAATTTAATCCAAAAACCGATGTTGGCTATTATGCGCAGGAACTAGAAATCTTAGATGAGAGTAAAACTGTTTTTGAAAGTACTGAAAATAGTGATTTGAATGACCTTCAAAGGCACGGTATCTTAGCCAATTTCCTTTTTCAAGGTGACACAGTTATGAAAAAAGTGGAAGTCTTGTCACCAGGTGAAAAGGCGAGGGTGGCGCTATGTAAACTTTTGCTCGAAAAGCCAAATCTACTTATCTTAGACGAGCCAACCAACCATTTAGACCCTGATACTCAGGCGATTATCGGAGAAAATTTTAAAGATTATACAGGAACGATATTGCTTGCGAGTCACAACCCTGAATTTGTAGAGCAGATAGGTATAACAAGAATGCTTATCTTACCTGACGGTAAAATTGTTGACTATTCAAAGGAATTGTTAGACTACTATTACATCCTAAACACCGATTTTATTTAAATTTAACAACTAGATTTAAAAATAAAACTTTGAAATTATTTAATTTATAAAATAGCGGTAAAAATTGCCACTATTTTTTTGTTATATCAATAGTTTTTACTAATGTAAGAATTATGTTTAAACTATTTAAATTTAAAATTTTAAAGTGCAATTTAAACTAACATTTATTAATTCATTATTTGATATTGATTTTGAGTTTTGCTTTTGTTATAATAAAAAAGCGGAGGCATACTATTTTATTGCCTGAGATATCAAAATCGCTCATTAGAAAAATTCAACTTGATTTTGAAAATTGTGAGGGAATAGATTTATACCAATCTGAAATAGTTGATTTTAACATTAATTTGAACAGAGAGTTAGATGTAGGTTCAGATAATTACCAGCGTTGCATCAAAGACGGATACTTAAAGATTAAATTTGATAAAGGCTACAACTGTTATAGAAGGAATTGCTTAAATCAAATGTTGTGCTTGGGTGAAAGAGGGAATAAGCAGATGGTAACACGCTTATGTGGTAAGAACGGATATGCTCTTCATGACATTTGCCATCTATATATTGAATACGAATATGCAGGGACAGGAAGTTATAGGCGTGAATGCATATATGTAGGTGATGTTAGAAGTGAAGAAGAGAATGATGCAATCGTGGAGTGGGAAAAGGAAAATGAGGAAGATTATTATCCTTGCTATGTCGGTGGATATGCGGAAAAACAGAAAAACGACACCATTTTAATTACCTTTTGTTCTACGAGTGAAAAATATGACAATTTCAATAGGCTCTTAAAAGAATGCTCGGCAAAAAATAGGGAAAACCAACAAATTAAAAATTAATAACCTTTTATGTATAAGATGTTTGGAGGGCGAGTGAAAACATATTTAAAATTAAACAAGATTTTTAGGCAGGGCTATTTACCATCTCGTGGTGGGGAAAAGTATTTTTTATGTAATTTGCGCAAAAAGGGGGAAAAGACTTTTAATTATAATTACGATGTTATGCATACTAAGGGTGATTTTTTGTATGAAGATTATGCGGGTATCACCAATTGTTTTGAGCACGCTTGTTTTAATTTGAAAAATGAACATCTTATAAACTTTAATATTGACGATTTAGAAGATTTCTTTTCTTTGCCTGAACTTGCCGATGAGGAATTATCAAGAGTGGAGATGTTTGACAGGATACAGAAGACGATACAAAAGACGGGGCTTAAAGTTAAAAAGTGCAAGGAAAAATTAAAAGAAAATGAGTGGAATGTGGCTATGTATGTATCGCAGTATAATATAGATGTGCATTTTTTACTTCAAGAGAAAGATGGAAGTTGGTCAGGTAAGTTTGGACAATCAAGGAAAGTGGATTATTATTCTATTTTGCCTCTTAAAGTGCAAGGCGTTTTTGAGGATTATAACCTTTTTAAAGTTTTCACCATAGAAAATCCTTATATAAATATTAAAACAAAGGAATAAAATATTTTTATAACTTAATCAAATTAATATAAAATGAAAAAACTTTCTTCTTTTAATAAAAATTAAAGTTTGATAACAAAAATAATCCGAATAATCAAGGTTCGGATTATTTTTGTTGATATTTTGTGTTAGTAACTTAGTTGCTCAACCTTAGGTTGGTGGTGCGATAAGTGATAAAGTTTCCGAACCGACTGCAAGTCCAAGTTGGTGAGAGTTATGTGCAGATAAGACCTTATTTTGTTTGTTTCACTTCTTTACTATGAGATTTTATTTGATCAACCACCGTATCAAGCAATATTGGGAAAAAAGATTCTATGTTTGGATATTTTTTTCGATGGCTTGAATAATTTTCAAGGCAAGCAACAACTTTTTCGATATGCTCAAACCCTTGGGCTTTTTCCATATTTATTTTTCTTTTAATAAATTCAGTGGAGCACTGCATATGTTTGCATAAAATAATTTCAGCCGCACGAATTATGGAGTCGTTAATAATTGATTTAATTTTTTCATAATGCTGAATTTTTAATTTTGTTTCTACATTTCCTTTTAAATATTTATCTGTTAATGGGTTGATAACAGGATGACTCATTTCATGAAATAAAAATGTAAATGAGCAAGGAAATTGTTTTTCGCCTTTAAAATCCACA
>DVLK01000002.1 GCA_018715545.1 Candidatus Caccovivens faecavium
CCTAAACAAGTTGAAGATGATGTAAGAATAAGTAATTTAATGGATGGTGTGTTAGACTATGATGAAGCAGGTATGACTGGACTATTTGCAAGTATAAAAAGACAAAACCAATATAGATTTGTAATAAAATCAATATATGCACAGTTTTTTCAGCAAATGATGGCGGAAATAGATGCGCTATCATTAACGGTAATGGTAAGCCAAGGTTATAAAAATGACACTTTTTCAAAATTGCTATTTGATACATTTATACAGGGAAAACAAAAATGTGCAAATAAAATAGACTTTTTGCATTATGACAATTATGATGTTTATAACAAAGCATATCTCGTGTGGAACTTTTTAAAACACAATTCACAAAGGTCTTACGATGAATTAAAAAGAAAGTATCCTGAAATGATATATGACCCAAATAACAATTATAAAAATGGTGATTTGGCATTAACAGTTTTAAAAATTGACGAAAGATATATTTTAGATTGTTTAGAAAATTTACATAAGTTTTTTGATGAAGTATGCGAAAGAGGGTTTGATGAAAATATTAAAGATGCTAAATGGGATTACGATGATTATTTTATAGAGCAAGTCGATTTGGAAATAGAAGGAATAACTAATCCATTGGGACTTCCAGCATGGGTTTAAAAGGAGGTAAAACGATATGAATTTAGTTTGTAAACCAATATTTCAAGGAATTATGGCTTATTGGGACGGTAATAAAAATGCAGCTAGTTATACTATAAAATTGTTCATAAATGATAGAGTTATTTCTCAAAGGATAAATGAAAGAACAGAATTATATTGTTCATTTACTGGCTTAGCTGCTATTGATGGCATTACAACAACATTAAGTTCGATAGTATCAGGTTCTGGTATAGTTCGTCCTAGTGTTGGTTTTAGTGGAAGACCTACACATAGTGGACTTGATTATTATTTGCAAGTAGAGGTTGAAGATAAAAATGGCAAAATAATTGATAAAACTGATAAAGTAAAATGTTCAGTTAAATCATTTTAAAATATTGAAATAAAAAGGGAGTAATATGAAAAAAATAGAATTAGAATTAAATCCACTAGAAAATGGAGTAATGCTTATTTGGGAAGAAATTAAAGAATGTGCTTTGTATAAGGTTAATTTATATGCTAGGAAAAATCAGTCTTTTGTAGATGAAAATAATGTGTATTGTTACGAATCTGATTTTAAACCAGAACAAAAAATCGATATGATAAAAATGAATATTATTGACGAAATAGAAGTTGAAAGAACAAAGAAGCATTTGGCTATAAAAGATTTGGCACAACTAAATGTTGATTTTGGATTTTTTGTCAGAGGTAATGGGTATAGAAGCGAATATAAAGATGAAAAAAAGAAATTATATGACAAAGGTTATTTTGTTGAAGTTATTGCTGAAGATAGACATGGTAATGAGATTGTTAAATCAGATTTAATAAATTTTGCACCCGGAAAGAAAGAAAATAATTATGTAGTTTATGGTGGAAAAAATTGGGTATGTCATTAAGGAGAAAATTATGAGATATTATGAAGAAGAATTAGAAACTTTAATTAAAGCAGGAGCAAAAGTTGTTGAAATAGCTTCATTTGAATGGCAAAGAGTTCATGGGTTTGTAAACTATGTTGCTGAAGATTTGAATGTTGATTGGTATTCTTGGAGCAGTGTTTCTGGGCTTAAAGTGTGGGAAAATGGAAATTTTAAAACAATCAATCCAGATTGTGTTACACTTCCAGCAGTGTTAGATTATTATATGAAAGCTGAAAATGATATGCTTTTAATATTAGAAGATTTTCATGCATATAGTAATAATCCTGTAAATATTCGATATTTAAGAGAAACAATGAGAGCACAAAATTATACAGGTAATTATAAAAAAGCAATTGTATTAAGTAGTCCAAATAAATTTATTCCAGAAGAGCTTTCAAAGGAATTACCTGTTATTGAGGTAGAATTGCCAGATAGAGATACGATAGCAGTTATTGCAAACAGTGTTGTTGGAGAATACAAAGACTATTGTATGGAAACAAATATCACACCAAAATTGTTAGAATCTGCATTAGGACTTACTGTTATGGAAGCAAGACTGGCTTTCGCTAAAGCAATAATAGAGAAAAGAGAATTAACGGAAGATGAAATTCCACTTATTATAAGTGAAAAAGAACAAATTATTAAGAAAAGTGGTCTGCTTGAATATTTCCACCCAAAGGAATATTTGTCTAATGTTGGTGGACTTGACAATCTTAAAGATTGGATACATAAAAGAGGACAAGCATATAGTGATGACGCAAAAGATTTTGGACTTAACATTCCAAGGGGTGTTTTGTTATTAGGTATTCCGGGTTGTGGTAAAAGTTTAACAGCAAAAGCAATTGCTAATGAATGGAAGTTTCCATTATTGAGATTTGACCTAGGAAAAGTTTTTGGTGGGATAGTTGGTGAATCTGAAAGAAATATTAGATATGCCTTAGATGTCGCAAAAACTATATCACCTTGTGTTTTATGGATTGATGAAATAGAAAAGGGTTTAAGTGGTTCACAAAGCAGTGGTCGAACTGATGGTGGAACAAGTGCAAGGGTTTTTGGAACATTTTTAACTTGGATGCAAGAGAAAAAAGAACCCGTGTTTGTTGTTGCTACAGCAAATGATATTAGTGCTCTTCCACCAGAATTATTAAGAAAAGGAAGATTTGATGAAATTTTCTTTGTTGATTTACCATCTGCAAAAGAAAGAGAAAATATATTTGACATTCATTTGAAAAATAAAAATAGAGATGCAAAAGCATTAAATCTTGATATGAAAGAGCTTGTTAAGAAAACAGAAGGCTTTTCAGGTGCGGAAATTGAAGAAGTTGTAAATGAAGCATTATTCAATGCTTATGCAGAGAAACAACGAGATTTGCAAATGAACAATTTGCTTGAATGTATATCGGCAACATCTCCACTTTCAAGAACAATGGCAGAAACAATCTCAAATTTAAGAAAATGGGCTGAACAAAGAGCGAGAATGGCAAGCAATGAAAAGCCAGAAGAAGTTAAAGAGATGAGCGAAGATATACCAAAGTTACAACAAGAGTATAATAATCCATTTATAAGCAAGAGAAAAGATGATAGAAAATAAAATTATTGAAATAACTAAAGAAAATACATTTGATAGAGATTGGGCTATTTTCACACAAATAGAAAAAGAATTCAAAAGTGATGTTAATAGTCCATCTATTCAAGATATTGTAAACAAAATTACATTTGCAAGTCAGATTGATTTTATCCTATCTGATTGTGTTTTTCATAGAAGATTATACGAAGCGATTTTGTGGTCTTTTAATCAGGGTGGGCTAATATTAAATTTAACATATAAAAATCATGAAATTTTATCTCAATTAAAAGGATTAAAATTTAATAAGTTAGAAAAAGATGATGATATATCAATAAATTATATGTGTATTAAAGGTAAAAAAGATGGCAAACAATATGAATTGGCATTTCTTTTAGAAGATAATATTATTAAATTAGATAGTCCTATAAACTTTAAAAAAGAAGATAACAAACTAAACGATTTTCTAAATGGTTGCGAAATAATGTTTATTATTGATAATAAATATAACAATAAACATAATGATTTAATAGAGAAAGGTAAAGAAAAAAAACTTAATATTGCTTATATTATAAAAACACAAAATTTCAGTAAGGAAATTCATGATAAGTTTAAAGATTTAAAAATCAGTTTGCTTGTTTGCGATAGAATTAAACCAGCAATCATATTGTTGACTAAAACAAATAAGCTTTATTGCTTAAAATATTATAAAAATATAGAAATTTTATTTGAAATTGCCAATTTGGAACATTATGTTCAAGATAATTTATATTTTAATAATAAACAAAGCAGAAATATAAAAGAATTACCAAAAAATTTCTTATGTTTTAACAATAACAAAATTGAAAATTGTTTTATTAAAGAAGAAAAACAAATTTCTATTGAAATTTCAAGCCCAACAATGGAAGATTTTATAAATGAAAACTTTGATAAATCAATAACCGACAAACATAATGACTACTCTATGGAGTGTAAAGTCGTTAAGTATAGATTTGTTTTAAATCCACCTAGATTTAACTCTGAATATAAAATTTCAGGCGTATATGATGAAATAAAAAAAGTTGCAAAAAAAGTTGCAAAATTAAATAGCGATGTTTTAATAAAAATTAAAGATGATGTAACAAATTTAATAAGTGGCACTTGGATAGAAAAAACGATAGATAATCTTTTTAATATAAGAAATTTTGTTTTAAATGTTGTTAGTAATTATGAATATAGTAATTTTGATAAGTATTGTATAAAAACTATTGATGATTTAGAAGAAAATAAAATAAAAATGTTTAATGAAGTATTGAATATATATAAATCATTAAATAAAGGTGCAGAAGTTTTAAAATATTCAAAATTTGACGAAGAAATTGATGGTTATAGAAAGACAATCAAAGATAAAGAAAGACTTATTCAAGATAATATTGAAGTCTTATCAAATAAAAGGCGAATAGAAATATTGTCAAAAAAGATAGAAGACCTTGAATTATTAAAACAAAAATTTGAAAGTAAAGATGATAATAGAGATATAATGGTGCAAAATTCTTTTTGCTCTAATTACAACAAGTGGTTAAACAAACAACAAACAAGAGTTTTATATTCTGATAGTGTTACTAGCGTTGTAAAAAAAGATTTAAGCAAAGCGGAACATTTTGAAAATTTTTTGGAAAAGAATTTATATACTTTTAATGATTATTATGATAATTTTGTAAGTTTTTTAAAACAAATTATTAAATGTTTAGTGTTTCCGCTTGAATACACTGTTTATGAAAAAAATAATCAAAACTTTATTGTTATAAATTCACTAGAAGAAAATGAAAGTGTAAAAAATATATGTAAAAAGTACAATCTTTTTACAGTTGCAAAGGAGTAATTATGAGTGCAGATTATGATGATGACGATGTTTGGGACGAACCTGTTATTGATGTTGTAACAGAGAATAAAATTATTGAATTAAATATTACGACTATATCTAAAACTGAATTAGAACAAATAAGAGAAATGGCCATATATGCAAGTAATCAAAAATTGCAGAAATTAAATATTGTATTACAAAATATGAGTGTATATGTTTGTGATGACACATTGTTAGTTAATGATAAATATAATATATGTCCAGAACTTATAAAAATTTCTAAAGCACTAGGATTGGATATAAAACTTATTGAATGTAATTTAAAAGGTAAAAGTTATATTATAAATGATAAATTAACTAATCTAATTAAAGCTATCGATAGCACATATAATTATGGGGAATGTGTTTCTAATATAAAAATAATTAAAGAAGTAAAAGAATTAATACAAAACAACAAATTTACATATAATACAAATTCAAGTTTAAGTAGATATTTACATGAGATTGTTAGAAATGGGAAGTTAACAATTGAAGGAACTCAAAAGATAATATCAACATATGAAGATGGAAGATTAGTTGGGCAAGAGAAGCAAGATATAATATCTAACAAAGATGAAATTAACAAAACATTGACAAAGTTTTTATTTGAAACAAGTGAAGTCTTAAAAACTGCTAATGACAATTTAAGAGATGGAACTGCAGAACTATTATATAGTAGAGCAAGGCAAATGGGATATGCTGTAGAAGAAAGTAGAAATGGAGATAAAATTGAACTTGTTCTTGTGAGGTATGAATAATGGCAGAAAAGAAAATCGTTGTTAAAATTGATAGTAAAGGCAATTTAAATGCTGAAACTTTTGGAATGTATGGGACAGAGTGTTTAGATGAACTTGATAAATTGTTGAAGAATATTGCAAGAAATGGAAAAACAATAAAAAAACAAGAATTTTATGAGCAAAAAACCACATTGAATAACAAGGTATCAAATAAAAATGGTTAGTTATTATGATTATGAAATAGTGAATAATGAGCATTTATATGGCCCCGGGAAAAGATTATTGATTTTTTTACAAGGTTGCTCTTTGCACTGTAAAGGTTGTGTGAACAAACATTTGTGGGATTTCAAATGTGAGAAGATGTTATCTAAAGAAGATATCTTACGAATTTGTGAAATAGAAAAAGTCGATGGAATTACTTTGCACGGTGGAGAACCATTGGACCAAGCTGAAAAACTTTTAGAAATTGTAAAGGCTTTAAAAGAAAAAAAATTTACTGTTATACTTTTTACAGGGTATACAAAAAAAGAAATTAAAGATTATAAATTAAAAGTTTGGAACCTTTCAGACATAGTTATTTCCGGAAGATTTGAACTTGAAAAACAAAATTTTTATTTACAATTCAAAGGCTCAACAAACCAAAAGATAATAACTCACAAAGGAAAATATAAAGACTATAAAAT
>DVLK01000026.1 GCA_018715545.1 Candidatus Caccovivens faecavium
CTGAGCTACTCCGGAATATCAATGGTTACTTTGCTATTTTAGCAAATTGGAAAAATAATGTCAATAATTTTACACAATTTTTTTATTATTATAGTAAAATTTTTTTGCAGAAGTTTGATATTTATATTGTTTCCTGCTAAAATTATAATTAGCATTAAAGGAGAAAAATATGAACCCAAAGATATTTGGTTGGCAACACTTGACTTTTTTAGCAATCTTTATCGTGATAAGCGTTATATCATTATATTTTATTAAAAGATACGCAAAATCTACTAAAACACAAGATATTATTGTACGCTGTGTCGGAGTTTTGTTGTTCGCCTGCATATTATGGAATAGAATTTCGATTGCAATAAGAAACGGCAATGCACTCATCCTAATTCCTGACACCTTTTGCGGTTTATCAAGTTTGGTGCTTTCACTTGCTGTCATCTTCGGTAAACGCAACAACAATGTGCTACACTTTGTTCTATATGTCGCCTTTGTGGGTGATTTGTTAACCTTGTGCTATCCAGATTTTATCGGTCAAAACATATCATTCTTCTATGGTGCGACGATATCGGGACTTCTTCACCATGCAACAGGGCTTTACCTGTGCATTCTTTTGTACCTTGTTCACTGGTTCACGCCAACCTACAAAAAATGGCCAAATCTTGTTATAGGCTTTATGGCATATATAACCTTTGGGACTTTCCTCATCCATGTATTAAACTTTGGAAGCGCCTTTTACATCAACAGCCCAATACTTGACGGAACTCCGCTGACAGTTTGGGTAATCGCACCCGTATTTGGAGTTGGATATGCATTATATATGGTGGCACTTGAACTTTTGCGAAGAAGAAAAAAGAGAGAAAAACAAGTAAGTTTCGACCAAATCATAAAAATAATAAAATCAGAGCCTTAGATAAAGAAAAAGTAACTTGCAAGCCAAAGTTACTTTTTTATACAGGTTTATATTTTTTAATCCCACTTTAAAAAGAGCAAAGCCATAAAATAGTGTTTATATGTATTGTAATTTATAGCAATTTGCGCCATAATACCTTAGTCAAAGTAAATTTAAAATTTCATTATGCGTAGTTTTCGAAAAACTCTAAAACTTCTTCCCAAGAATAGACTTCTGGCACTTTATGTTTACCTGTCTTGTTTCTTTTATCTCTAAAACACAAACATTTTACTCCATTATCCATAAGTTCATCTATGACCTTATAGTAATCATCTATCATAATGTCAATATTGTTCTCTTTGCAAGCCTTCACCTTGGAATCTTGTTTAAAAACAATCTTGTCATATTCGACACCATCTACCTTCAATCTTTTCAGCGTATTATCAATTTCTTCTTTCCCACCAAAGTCACCAAATCCACGCCTTGTAATAAATATAACCTTATTGTTTGTCCTTAGTTTAGATATAACCTCTTTGGTCTTAGGATAGATAGGTGCCTTTGCAAGTATTTCAATAGATAGGTTTTGAACAAAATTATCATACTGCTCTTTTGTCCAATCATATCTAGCATCCACCCGCGCTTCGCTGTCATCAATAAGCTTTCCACCAATTAATTTATTATATTTTTCAGCATAATCACGCCACACTTTTTCCGTTTGATAGACAACTCCATCTAAGTCAACACCAATATTCATAACCTTTCCTTTGCAAAAATTTATCGCCCGAAAGCATATATATTTTACCTTATTGTAAGCGAAAAAGTCAAATAAAAAGGAAGGATTACAACATAAATATTAGATTATTTTAATAAAACGCAATAAAAAAGAGCCTATTTGGCTCTCGCTTTTTTATTCATTGAAGAAACAATCCCTATTCTAAGTTTTGATGTGTCATTAAGCACTTTGCTAGCCTTGTCGGCAGTCACCATTGTTGCACGCACATATGACCTATTTGCTTCCTCAGCCTCTTGATAATTAAATTCGCTGAGAGGCTTTCCCTTTTTTAGTTCCTCAACTTCGATTTCATTAATTTGTTTTGAGCTTTCGCCCTCTTTCATGAGTAAGGTTACCTCACTTAACATTTTTGAAGTTTGCTCATACTTCTTATTATCTTTGCCAGCGTCTTGCATTAATAAGTCAGATTTGGCTAAATTTAAATAAATTCCTGTGATAAAACTTAAACTTCTGCCATAAAACTCGCCCAAATTTTCATAAAGAGCTATCATTCTCGCTCTATCTTGTGCCTTTTTAGAACTTTTCTCTGCCATAATACCCTCCTTAAAAGTGATACTTTTTACATAGCAAGTCTTCAATTGTTATCAATATATCACACTAAATTATTTTTGTCAAGCATATCAAAAATAAACTTTAAAACTTAATAACCACCTTGACAAAGCCAGTACATTTTGTTAAACTATATTTAGTGGAGGAATTATGAGATTGTCTTATAATGGCGTTAACGCCAGAGAAATTCCGTGCTATAACATTGACGAAGCATTAAAGAAAATAGAGGATGGTGAGGTTTTTAGAACAAACAACTTCAATGTTTATTATCGTCTATCAAAAGCAAATATTTATACAGACAAACCACTTCCAGAGCATCTTTTTGCAATTACTACTATTTGTGTAACCAGCGTCACAACTAAGTTCACAAAATTAATTCAAATTATACCAAGCAATAATCCTGCCGATAAACTTTATTTTGATTTAGACCTTGAAAAGTTAATTTTAAAAGAGCTACATTTGTGGGGAAGAACCATGAACCCTGAAAAACTTACTGGCTTTGGAAGTAAAAGATTTGTGTCGTATTTAAATGCTATTCCTCATGATATTTTATCGCATAAAAACTTTTTAAAACGCGCTAAAAAAGCACTTTCAGATGGTTTTGCAAGCAGAAAATTAAAAATTGATGAAGCTGAAATAATTGCAGATTTAGCTGTAAAGAAACTAGAAAAAAACTATGAAGATGAAAACGCGCAAAGAGCAGACGCAAATAAAAAAGTGGCAAATATATTAAAAGAATTAGGATAAGCATGTGCTTATTCTTTTTTATTAATGTGCGGGAAAATGCTTGCAAAGCAAGCGTTTACGAAAGCAAACATAACACTGCTTATAAAAATGAGGTTTTCAATATAATAAAAAAGCATCCACATAAGCATGCTTATAGCAAAAAATATTAAAGAGCAAGTTTAAAATTCTACATGAATTAAATTATATTTATTTTGTAATCAAAACCACTTGAAGTAGCGACAAATCGCTAACGAATGAACATGAGTGCGATTTCGTTTGGTCGCTAGGCGGAACAAACAAACGAATGCTAAGACTTTTGGCGTAAGGCAAAAGTTGAAATGAAGTGCCGTTTGTGACGCTAACCAGCAGTGTTCATTAGAAACACACACGCTTACTCTCTCCGTTTCGCAAGCCCACGCACACTTCTTCGCTTTGGCTGTTTTTACCCGCGGGAAAATGGAACACTGCTACAAACTTATCTAAAAGAAAAAACTGACCTCATGCGGTCAGTTCTAACATTAACCAGCAGTGTTCTATTTTCCCGGGCCGTCGCCAGCCAAGTATTTTCGACGATGAGAAGCTTAACTTCTGTGTTCGGGATGGGAACAGGTGGAACCTTCTCTCTATCGCCACTGGTTATGGTATAATAACACTTAATGTTTATTACTTTTTCATTATATCAAATATAAAATCAAAAGTCAAGCAAAAAGTGGAATTATCAAGTTAAATTGAATATTGCCAAATTAAAGAAAAGGAGGATATGAAATTTCAGCAATATTCATCAGAGAATTAGTTCTCTGACAACTACATATTTAGAAGAAAGCTTAATGCTTTTTAATCCGTGATTAAGCCCTCGACCTATTAGTATCGCTCAGCTGAATGCATTACTGCACTTACACATGCGACCTATCAACCTTGTGGTCTGCAAGGGGTCTTACTAACTTATGTTATGGGATATCTCATCTTGAGGCGAGTTTCACGCTTAGATGCTTTCAGCGTTTATCTCAACCACACATAGCTACCCAGCTATGCCACAGGCGTGACAACTGGTGCACCATCGGTGTGTTCACTCCGGTCCTCTCGTACTAGGAGCAAGCCCTCTCAAATATCCTACGCCCACGATAGATAGAGACCGAACTGTCTCACGACGTTC
>DVLK01000027.1 GCA_018715545.1 Candidatus Caccovivens faecavium
CAGTGTTAAATTTTCTGACTTAGTAAAAGATTATTTATTAGCAAATGGAAAAGGTACGCTATATTATACTCGTGACTTAGGAACAAATTACAATAACATATGGTGCATGAACGCTAACGGCGACAGGGTGCAGTATAAAGCAAGCAACTATTTAGGTGTGCAATTTACAATTAAGGTGACTGAATATGCGTGTGTTTAAATGTGAAAACAATTTAAAACTTGTTTAAACTTTGATATATAATCATTTTGTAATTTTTCCTTACTTCTATCGCATATATTTTAGTGTATAAAATTATTGCAAGGAGTAAATAATGAAATTAAAAGCAAAGATATTAAAAACTGACGAGAAAAAAGATTACATTACACCAATTATAAAGGGAGTTATGGTTGCTCTTGCCATTTCGCTTGTCGCTATTCTTCTTTTTGCTTTTCTTCTTAGGTGGACAAATATCTCTGATAGCCTTATAGCACCAGTTAATCAGGTTATTAAGGGGATTTCTATCTTTTTAGGAGTCTTTTTTGGGCTTAAAAAAGTGAAACAAAATGGCATTATAAACGGCTTATTAATTGGATTTTTCTACACAATCATCGCCTTTTTAGTCTTTTCTTTGCTTGACGGGGCTTTTCATTTTGATAGGTCGCTTTTAAATGACATTTTGTTTGGCACGATTATTGGCGCGATTTGTGGCATAATTTGCGTAAATTTAAAAAAATTTTAGTTTTTTAATTGACATACGCCCCGAATTCTTATATACTTAAATGGTAGATTTGACTTTTAATAAGGGGCAGTATGGCTAAAAAGATAAATAGACTTAAAAAGAATTCTATAATGAATTTCGTTGCCGTGGCAGTTTTGACCGCCATTGGCATCGTACTTTCAGTTTGTAGTTTCATTATTCCATTCACAAGCACAACTTTTAATGGCTTTGCGGGCTCCATTTCGCTAGGGCTTGACCTTGCGGGTGGAGTTTCTGTCGTTTATGACTGTTCACTTTCTGAAACTAGCAACACAAGCGATTTGGATGCAGCGATTGATGCGACAGTGGCAAGGCTAGAAAGCGTGATAGGCGGAGAATATTCTGAGGCAATTATAACAAGACAAGGAAATTCTGAAATTAGAATTGAAGTTCCAAGTGTTACAAACAGTGACGAGATTTTTTCACTTATTGGCGATCCAACACCTCTTTATATGACTTTGGAAGATGGGGCGCTTGATGAGCAAAATGATTTATATATATCTGGGGCAGACATTGAAAATGTTTTTGTTTCTTTCCAAGATAGTAACTATGGCGTTGTCATCAATTTCACAAATGAAGGGAAAGCAAAGTTTTCAGAGCTTACAGGAAACGCGTCAAGTGGCAATCAAAAGATTTATATCTATCTTGGCGAGCCTTCGGAAGGTGAGGCTTGGAATGAACTCACATGCACAGAGCAAATAACTAGTGGAAGCACTTTTATTTCAGCGGGCGAGGGACAAAGCTGGACATATGATGAGGCAGAGGAATATTCACTTAGAATTATGTCTGGAACATTTAATGTTACTCTTGACCTTAAAGAAAATTCAGTTATCTCTGCAACACTTGGCACTAATGCATTAAAATATTGCCTTATTGGTGCGGCAGTTGGACTTGTTGTTATTCTTCTCATCCTTTGGCTTAGATATGGCGACTTTGGCTTACTCACCTTCTTTGCTCTTGTTATCTATATTGTGCTTATGATTTTCTTCTTGCAAGCAATCTCATTCGTTCAATTGACACTACCAGGACTTGCGGGAATAATACTTAGTATTGGTATGGCGGTCGATGGTGCGGTCATCATCTTTGAAAAGGTGAGAGAAGATTATCGCTCTGGTAAAAAAATCCCAATGGCATGCAAGAATGGCTTTAAGCGTGCATTCTGGCCAATCTTTGACTCAAACATCACCACAATCTTTACATCGTTAATCTTATACATCTTAGGTACAGCTTCTATTCAAGGCTTTGCTATAACTCTTCTTATCGGTATCATCTTGTCAATGTTTATGAACCTTGTAATTTTGAGATTTTTCGTTAAGTGGTATTTGCCATTAAACAGCGTAAAAGCAAAACCTCTTCATCTTCCAAAGCAGTTGAAGCCAGTAAAGGAAGAACCTGCGGTGGAAGTTGTTTCAGCAGGAGGTGATACAAATGAATAAGATTAATAAAAAACACTTCTCAATTGATGAAAAGTTAGAGAAGAGTAAATTTAGTTACACAAAAAATTTAAAGTATTTCATGATTGCTCCTATTGTGGTTATAGTTGTAGGAATTGTACTTCTTTGCACACTTGGCTTTAATCTTGGCTTTGATTTTACTGGCGGAACAAATATGACAATATATATGAATGACCCAGCTTCTACCTCTGAGGATTTTCATTTCAGTGATCAAAGCTATGATTTAGATGTTGATGCAGACTATCGCGAGGCGTCAAGTAAGATTGAAAAGGTGCTAAATCTCTTTGGCTTAGAGGCAAGTACCATTCAAAAGAGCGAAATGAACATCGGTACAGATGCTGGTTTTGGCTTTACAATCAGTGACGGCGATGCAATACTTGTCAAATTCCAAAATGGCGACAGTGAAGATATAGAAACTTTAAATGATAGAATAAGGCTTGCTTTCCTTGTAGAGTTTGGATATGTTGACAGCATTGATTTAGAGAGTGTAGTCGATGTTCAAAATCCAGAAAGCTATATTGACGAGGCAGAATTTTCCGCTCTTGTAATTAATGGTGGAGTGACCACAGCAAGTGCCAGCACAGAGCTTATGATGAAATCATTTTTAGCTCTCTTTGTGGCAATTGTTGTTATACTTATCTATGTTGCGATAAGATTTGAACTCACCAGCGGACTTGCTGCAATCTTGGCACTTTTCCACGATGTTTTAATTACAGCATCTGTTATGCTTATTTGCAGAATCGAGATAAATACAGCTTTTATTGCGGCACTTATCACAATCTTAGGCTACTCGATTAACAACACAATCATCATCTTTGATAGAATACGCGAAAACTTAAAGATGAGCAAAAACTTAGGAAAAATCGACAATAATGCGATTGCAAACAAAGCGGTATCTTCCACAATGATGAGAACAATTTTAACAACAGTTACAACTTTTGTTATGATATTCTTTATCACTGTTATTGGTGTTTCTGACATTCGTGAATTTGCCTTCCCAATCATGGTTGGTATTCTTGCAGGCTTCTATTCTTCTGTTTTCCTTACACCAGGGCTATGGGCGATTGCATATCATCCATCAAAGAAGAAGATTGCAAAAATGGAAGCAAAGCGCAAAGCAAAAGAACAAAAAGCAAAGCGTGGAGAACAATACGAAGTTTAACAAATTTAAACTTGTGAAAGTTTAAGAATTAAAGAGTATAATTTAACTTTAATTATACTCTTTTTTATTTATATTGACTTAAACTTAAAT
>DVLK01000028.1 GCA_018715545.1 Candidatus Caccovivens faecavium
AATCTCCATTTTGCTCAAAGATAAACTGACTTTGCTTTTTAAATTTTTCAAACGACTTAAGTTGATTTTCAAAAGTTTTAAAGTAATCTAAATGTTCAGGTTCGATATTAGTCACAACCGAAATTGTTGGCTTAAGAAACAAAAAATTATCACAATATTCACACGCCTCTGTCACAAAATATTCCTTATCGCCAATAACAAAATTACTATTTTCTTCCTTTAAAATTCCACCCAAATGCAAAGTCGGATTTTTACCTGCCATCTTCAACACATTATAAATTAAAGCCGTTGTTGTCGTTTTTCCATGTGAGCCTGCAACCGCAATTACATTCTTATATTTTTTTGAAATTTCGCCTAAAAGTTCCCCACGAGATAGAATTTTTTTACCTAAATGCTTTGCATATTTTAAATCTTTGTTATCTTCTTTAATGGCAGATGAAAAAGTGACGACATCACATTCTTCAATTTTTTTTAGATTTGCTTTGTTAAAAACAGAAATTCCATTTTCATATAAAATATGATTTTCGGGATTTGAATCACTCCCCGAAACATCATTTCCTTCTTTTTTTAAAAATACTGCAAGTGCACTCATTGATATTCCACAAATTCCAATAAAATAGTATTTCATAAACTCTTTTATGATTAAAAAAAATTATTTGATAATCTTGTAAAATCGTTTGAAAAAATTTTTTTATATGCTATAATTATCTTGACCATAAAGGTTAATCTAAAAAAGGAAGGTATAAGAGGTGAAAATTACAGACATTAGAGTAAGACTTGTAAACAACAATGACAAACTCAAAGCGGTTGCATCCATCACAATCGACGACGAACTTGTTGTTCACGACATCAAAGTCATCAACGGCAAAGACGGTTATTTCCTTTCAATGCCAAGCAGAAAATCTGACGATGGAAAATTCAAGGATATCGTTCATCCAATCAAAACAGAGGTTAGAGAAAGCTTGAAAGAACAAATCTTAGCCGCTTATGAAAAAGCACTTGCAAGCGAACAAGAATAATTGTAAATTGTGAAACTTAATATGTGCTTAAAAGTATGCATTTTGCATACTTTTTATTTGCACAAAAGCATGATATTGACAAATTAATAAGGCTATGCTATAATCAACTCATGAATAAAATGTTAATAGATAAATATGTGGAAATTGATAAAGTTGATGACTTAGTCAATTTGATAAAAGAAAATAAAGCAAAAAACATTACAAAACTAGATTTAAGTTTTATACACGGACTTAATTCTAGCAAAGATTATCTTCACATCTTGTCAGCGGAGCATTTCCCAAACCTAAACGAAGTGCGTTTTTTCAATGAATATCATGATATATCTCCCGAATTTTTTGCAAACTCAACTATTGAAAAGGCTGAAATTTCATGTAGAAGCCTTGGTAAATATGCCTTTTTAAACTGCAAGAATTTAAAATATATCGATTTACGATTTACAAAAATTATACCAATGTCTGCGTTTAGCGGAACGGCCGTTGAAACACTTACTATTCCTAGCGACACCATCCGCCTTAATATCTCTAAAATAGAAGAATGCAAAAATTTAAAAAGGTTAAATTTATTAAGTCCAGAAACTCTTGATTTAAGCTTATCTGATAACATAATTCACCCCTTCAAAGAAGATAAAGAAAAACTAAAAAAGTTAGCCGTCTATTTATTTAATCAATTCGGAGCATCGACTTTTTTAAATATTATGAAAGCCGAACCAATCATTTACATCTACCTGCCAAAAGAAAAAATATCAAAAGTTTTTGCAAAAGAGGCATTAAAAATCGCAAAAAATTTTTATTTAAACAAAATGAACGATTTGGACATGTCAATTTCAAGAGCTAACCTTTATCATGAAACTTATAGACTTATAAAAGAGAAAAACAAAAATTTAAATAAAAACATTATTTTGTCGTAATTTTTTTAAAAATGCATAATGTTAAAATAAACTTGACTTCTCCCCCCCCCAATGTTATAATAATGGGAAAAAGCACAAGATAAATATACTGATATGAAGATAGCGTTTAATAATGAATGTGCAAAATTTGATCCAGAAATGCTTCAAGATGTAGCAAATCACAGAAAACAATACTATGTAGAAGTCGATAAAAACATGGCGATGTCTAAAAATACTTTCTTCAATTTAGACCAAACCATACACACACCAGCTTACCAAAGTACTAATATTGTTGGATTTTACGCAAAAAACGCATTAGAAAAACAAGAAAGAATGAGAAGCGAAAATAACTAAAAAATACAGCAAATACTGTATTTTTTTCATAATTTATCTATTTTTTGACATTTTTTATATATTTTAAAATAATTTTCTTTATTTTGACATTATTTTGTTTACATCAACTTCGAAGAATCGGTTGTCTCCACGACCTTTAAGATATTTTCCTCCGCCCCAGTTTTAGCGTTAAAATAGAAGTAATAAGTAATACCTTCCTTTTCGCACTGATACTCATAACATAAAACTTCACGATTATAATCAAGTGGAGCAAGCACTAGACGCTTACTTACAACTTTAAATCCGCTTGGAAGAGAAACTGTTACATCACTTGCCGATCCTAAATTTCTATCTGTATGATTAGTCCAATACGAAATTGCGTCATAGCCTATTACATTGCCATATTCTAAATCCACCTTAACTTTAACGAGGTCTGGATAGAGAATAATTCCGTTCTCTTTTGGAGTAATATTGAAATATGCCTGATTGTTAAGTTCTTCACTCCAAACAATTTCAGGATTTTCAACACCATTGACTTTCGCAAATTCTTTTGCTATCTTTTCTCCTGTTTTCATGTCAAAATTTTTAACATCACTCGCATTTTGTCCGCTAACAGTGAGGACATGACCGCCTTGAATGGTCACTTGTGCATACAATTCTTGATTATCACTTGTCACAACGTCAAAATTATATGTTTCAAACTTTCCTTCCGTCTTTCCATTATATGTATAAGATGAAATATCTTTGAACACCTTGCCTAAAACATCGCTAGCTTCCTCTTCTGTAATCTCATCACCAGATAGACCCTTCACCTTTTGGTTAACAACAGAATCTGAGAAAGGTCCATCATATATCATTGTTGGGTAATCAACATCATTGGCTTTAATTTGATTAAAATCGACAGTAAAACTGTTAAGGTCGCCATTCATCTCATTGCTTGCATCAAGTATACTATAACCATTACGCATATCCATAGAAATCCTATTTAAGTTATCTTTCATGCTAATGAGTGCCATATGTAATTCTTGTAACATTTCTAAATCTTCTGTGGTTAGCTCTGTACCATTTGCTAGTTTTTCCTCTAAAATGGTTGTATAGCCAGAAAGTTGATTGACAAATCTAACGCTCTCTAAAACATCTTCACCTGTCAGAGGCAATAGCGCTATATTATTCTGCATATTTTTAGAAGCACTAGCAATTTCCGTTAACATCTTTTTTTGATATGCAGAATTTGTAGCATTTAGTAGTTTACTCATCTCCATATCGGCATTATTGACATTATCGACAAGCTCATAATAATTCTTTTGATAGACATTTTCCAGCTGCGTGCCGTATGTATCCACTTTGTTTTGAGTTACACCATACGCAACACCAAGCCCCAATGTTGAAGCACCAAGAATAGCTACCGCAAGAGATAGTCCAACCACCGCACTTTTAAATCTACTGATTTTCCCAGCTTTTTTATCATTTTCAATTTTGCATTTTTGATTTGATTTTTTAGAATTTTCTAACTTTTTTTGCGTTTTTATCAATTTTTCTTGCGTATTTTCATTTTCTCTTTCAATAGTATTAGTTTTTTCCATATCTACCTCCTATATTGCAAAGACATGCTTACCTATTGTCACAGTTGTCTTTCTTGACCAAATCCAAGAGCTGGTTGCCGTGGCAGGATTATAATAATAAAGACTTCCATAAGTAGGATCCCAACCATTGAGAGCATCACGAGCAGCGTTATATGCTGTTTGGTCAGGCTCTAAATTGATTTGTCCATCACTAACCGCAGTGAAAGCGTATGGCTGATAGATAACACCAGCAATAGTATTAGGGAACTTTTCGCTCTCCACCCTATTTAAAATAACCGCTGCAACTGCAACTTGTCCAACATAGCTTTCTCCTCTTGCCTCAGCATAAACACATTTAGCAAGAAGATAAAGGTCGTTGTTAGAAGTTGACGCACTGTCACTTTTGATTGAGAAACCTATTGCCGCAGCTGTTTGCGGACCGACAATTCCATCAACTTGAAGCCCGTTTGTCTGTTGAAATTTTCTGACAGCCGAACGCGTCAAACTGCCATAGATGCCGTCAACACTGCCCGTATAATAACCCCAATTTTTTAAGCGTTGCTGAACCAAACGCGTTTCGCTTGTAGATATCGCAGCGCTTGCTATGCTAGGTGTTTGATATGTAAGCGTGATAGTGGTGATTGTGCCAATGCCAATAATTGCAAAGATAAGCGCGCTGACAAGGGTAAAAATTCTTTTTTTCATTTTTTCCTCCATATTTTAAATTATTTATTATCGGTCATGTTTTAACTTGTCACTTTTGCCACTAAGAAAATTACTTCATGTATAAAACCTCTTAATAAGTTATGACAAGTCAAGCCTATTTACCGATTATATTATTTATAATTTCCCAAATTTTAGAAATATACACATAATTCTCAGAATTTTTTGTTTCTAAAAAGCAGAATGGAGGATAAACTACACACCACCAATTATCTCCTTCACCCGTTCCCAATGCTAAGATGAGCGCATCATAAAATCCTTCTTCAAGCACAAGGTCATCGTAAGCTCGCGTTGGAAATTCCTCAAAGGAAATATACGCCTTTGATTTATATGAAAATCCATGAGCCATCAAAACCTCATTCGCAACCGCCTCTATTTGATGCAAATGCTCTTTCATAATACTTTCAGCCTCGTCCTTAGTTTCAGCATCCGCAAGAAGTGGAATAAGAAACTCCACAACTTCATCTTTCACCTCGTATTTTACATTTTGGTCCTCGCTAGAATTGGAGTTCGCGCGTATATGAATACGGAAATATTCTTCATTTGTCGATCCACCAAAATTGCCACAAAAGACCAATATAAGTGTTATGATAGCCACAGCAACAAAAGACATTAAATATTTCATACGCACCTCTTCCTTTTTAAATTTTGACTAAAAAATTTATATAATTAAAGAAAAAAGTGCGAAAAATGATGAAAAATCAAGAAAAAATCAAAAATAAACCAACTTTTTCTGCATTTATTTTAAAAATTCATTTTTCTATTGACTTTGATTAATCTATATGATAAAACATACATATGTTCAAAGAAAGCGTTAGATTAAAAAATGATAAACTTGTAAATATAAGTCTTTTGATTACAAAAGATGATTATATTTTTACAGCCATTGACGCCAAAAATAATATCGTTGCGAAATGCGTTTTTAAAATAATACATCGCGAGGTTACATATCTTGCAAATACAAAATTGAAAAAATATGAAGGTAAATATTTAATAAAAGATACTAACCAGCTCAACAAGAGCGCATCTAGCAAAATTGTAGAGGAGCGCTATATTCTTAAAAATAATCTCTCAAAAAATTCAAATATTTATGTATGCCAACTTGATTTAATTGAAATTACGGATGAAAACTATTTCAAAACTGGCTTAGGAAGTTTGATATTTAAGAAAATGGAAGAATTTGCAAAAACTCAAAATTGTCAAGAAATTGTCGGCTGGTTCTACCCTAACGGCAATCTGTGGTACGGAGCAAAAGATTTTTATATTAAAAACGGCTTTTCGTTTGAACAGGATATAGGTGGTAAGATTACTTTAAGAAAAAGCAACTTATTATCAAAAGAAAAATAAAATCTGCTATAATCAGCAGATTTTTTATTCCATTATTATGTTTTATAAGCTTTTATATTTTAATTCGTTTTTTGATAATACACAACAACATTTGTATCTTCGGCAAGAGGAAATACAACTTCTGGATTTTGTATCATCAAAACTTCTTCCCTAACTTTAAACTGTTTTGCAATGTCCCATGCCTCCATGCCAGATTTTGCATAAATGAGCTCAACCGAGCAATCTCTTTCGATAGTATCGCCTGTTAAATTAGCACTGGTAATCACTGCACAAATTTCATCACAATCATATCTAGCATGAATTTTCAATTTACCATCAAAATATAGGTCGCGACCTTTCTTTGCAATCACATCTACATCATAAAGCACAGCGCTAATTGAAATTTCAGGATTATCACAAGTTACACTTGCTTTATCACTGACAACAAATGGCACTTCCATTGTGACAGAATGAAGTGAATTTTCTTCATCATTCAAATATACAACATTGGCCTTAGCTACACCCTCTACATATAATTCGCCATTTTGAATATACGAATTGGAAATAGTGAGGTTCGTGCCAGCCACAAACATAAGTTTGTCAACACGTGGATGTTCTTCTCCCAAATTAAGAGTGCCATCAATTTTAGTTTCAAAGAAATCTTGATTTAACTCCTTGGTCATATCAAAAGATTCTGTTGAAATCTCAATATCTTCTCTACAACTATAAATATCTCTGATAACACTGCATGGCTTTTCCTCAAAAGCACAAACTTTTAGGCAAACAGGAATATCAAGTTTTACGATAACACCCCTATCCTGCTCTACAACATCACACTTCACTTGATTTCTTTTAATGTTTACAAATGCTTCTGCAACAGAATTTCTAGTAACACCTTCAAGTTCAACTTCCTCTTTAAAATTTTCATTAATATATGATGTTTCATAGCGGTCATTCTCTGTGAGATATAAAAGCCTTCCAATAACCTCACCAGTTACCGAAACAAAGTTGTTGCCACATTCCACATTTTTTACAGACACAGATGTATCACAGAGTATCACTTTTTTTACTGGCTCTTTAATAGACACTTCACTTGTGGCCGTAAATACTTCTGAGGCTTCGCCAATAAAAGTACTAAGATATATCTCCTCTTTCTTGGAGCAGATATCTTCATCGTTAGTGTCAATAGTCTCAATGTCATAACATGAGATAATTACACCCTTTTGCATTAAAAGGCAGTTGATTTTTATATTTGAATTTGTCGCACTATCAATAGAAAAATCTACCACTTCCACTTCAACCTGCACTTTATCACCAACGGTAATCTTTTCATCTTCAATTTTTGATGAAAATGGACAGCTATAATTGTTGGTTAAGATTTCTCCATTTGAAGCTTCATAGAGGATGCAAAAATCAATGTTGCCATTATAATTAACAACGCCACTTAGAACCTCTACATTTTCAACCATAGCAGTGTGACAAACAGAAAAAATCTTGTTTATCTCACCATCAACTGGAATATTACATTCCACATTAAATTCACTCTTTTGTAATCTCTTTTTCTTTACCACCTTAAAACTATTTTTTTCGAAAGACATAACACCTCCAAACCTTTGTTCGATATGATAATATATTGAAATATCTTTGAACTTAGAACAAAATGTTTAAAAATTTATCTTTTGTCAAAAATTATAAAGAGGATAATATGAGAAAAGTAATATATGGTTTAAACGAAATTAAGGATAAGATAAAAAACTTAAAAGGACAAAGTGTAACTTTAAGTATCAATCGCGGACGAAAAAAAATAGACATCGTAACTGCCACAATTAACGATGTCTATCCAAGCGTATTCACAATTAAAGTTGATGAGAAATTACAAACATTTTCCTATTTCGATGTACTCTGTGGTGATGTGGTATTTGATAACTAATACACTTTATAACAGATTTACTGATGGAAATTTTATAACTAAGTTTTAATAATGGTGTGTTTTAATAATTGTAGCACATTTGTAAATGAAAATAATGCACACCAGAGCAAATTGTTGAAACATACGCAAGATTTGAGCAAAAGCAAAAAGCTAAAACAAAATAAAAGGAGAAAAAATATGGAAAATAAAAATTAGGAAAATTCCAGAGATAAGTAAAATTAAATTGTTTTAATAATCAAAAAACCTAGATAGTATATTTCTATGTGTCTAGGCTTTTCATTATTAACTTTTAATAAACATACACACTTTCACAATCATGCAAAATATGTTTGCTTATTTCTTTCTTGGATATTTGATGTTTGCTTGTGCTGCGGCAAGGCGTGCGATTGGCACACGATATGGCGAGCAAGAAACATAGTTAAGTCCAATTCTGTGGCAGAACTCAACAGAAGATGGATCTCCACCGTGCTCACCGCAGATACCAAGCTTGATATCTGGACGAGTGCTTCTTCCAAGTTCAGCGGCAATTCTTACAAGCTTACCAACGCCATTTTGGTCAAGACGAGCAAATGGGTCGCTTTCAAAAATCTTCTTTTCATAGTAAACATCTAAGAATTTAGCAGCATCATCACGAGAGAAACCATAGGTCATCTGTGTTAAGTCATTTGTTCCGAATGAGAAGAACTCAGCATATTTTGCAATTTGGTCAGCAGTGATTGCGGCTCTTGGAATTTCAATCATAGTGCCGACTTTATATTGCATTTCCACTTTCTTTTCTGCAAGAATCTTATCAGCAGTGTCAGTTACAATATCTTTAACATACTTAAACTCTTTGCTGTCGCAAGTGAGTGGTATCATAATTTCAGGAACAACTTTGAAGCCCTCTTCTTTTTCTACTTCAATAGCAGCAGTAATAACAGCTTCTGTCTGCATTCTTGCAATTTCTGGATAAGTAACAGCAAGTCTAAGTCCACGATGTCCCATCATTGGGTTAAATTCGTGTAAGCTTTCAACTGTCGCCTTTAAGCTTTCAAAAGTGAGCTTCATCTCTTTTGCAAGAGCTCTAATTTCATCATCTTCATGAGGTAAAAATTCGTGAAGAGGTGGATCTAGGAAACGAATGGTCACTGGGCGGCCTTTCATAGCCTTGAATATTCCCTTAAAGTCTTTCTTCTGCATTGGAAGAAGTTTTTTAAGAGCTTTTTCTCTTTCAGTAGTTGTGGAAGATACTATCATTTCTCTAACAGCTGGAATTCTGTCTGCTTCAAAGAACATATGCTCTGTTCTGCATAGTCCAACTCCCTCTGCCCCGAATGAGAAAGCAACTGAGGCATCACGAGGATTATCAGCGTTCGTTCTAATCATCAACTTTCTATATTTATCAGCCCATTCCATGATTGTGGCAAATTCGCCAGAGATTTTAGCGGACTCTGTTTCAATAGCACCATCATAGATTTTACCAGTTGAACCATCGAAAGAAATTACATCGCCTTCCTTATATTTCTTTCCGCCAAGTTCAAAAGATTTTCCGTCATCAGCGAATTTAATAGCGGAGCAACCTGCAACACAGCAAGTTCCCATACCACGAGCAACAACGGCAGCGTGAGAGGTCATACCACCACGAGCGGTTAAGATACCTTGGCTTGCAGCCATACCTTCAATATCTTCTGGGCTTGTTTCAAGACGAACTAAAACGACCTTTTCTTTCTTTCCTTGCTCTTTTGCTTTTTCAGCGGTAAAGCAAATCTTACCACTTGCAGCACCGGGAGATGCTGGAAGAGCCTCACCGATTACCTTTGCCTTCTTTACAGCATCAGCGTTAAAGGTTGGGTGAAGAAGAGCGTCAAGTTGCTTAGGATCAAGCATAAGAAGGGCTTGTTTATCGGAGATTTTACCCTCTTTCACAAGATCAACAGCAATTTTAAGTGCAGCCTTTGCTGTTCTCTTACCATTTCTTGTTTGGAGCATATAGAGTTTGCCTCTTTCGATTGTGAACTCCATATCTTGCATATCTTTATAGTGATCTTCAAGTTTTGTGGCAATAGCAACAAATTCCTTGTAAACTTCTGGATTTTGTTCTTCAAGTTTAGCGATTGGTTGAGGTGTTCTAATACCAGCAACAACATCCTCACCCTGTGCGTTCATAAGATATTCGCCATAAAGCGCGTTCTCGCCGGTTGCAGGATTTCTTGTGAAGGCAACGCCCGTGCCGGAATCTTCGCCCATGTTACCGAATACCATTGATTGAACATTTACTGCTGTTCCCCAGCTGTATGGAATGTCATGCATTCTTCTATATACATTTGCTCTTTCGTTGTCCCATGATCTAAATACAGCCTTAACAGCTTCGATAAGTTGAACCTTAGGCTCTTGTGGGAATTCTTGTTTTTGTCCCTCTTTATAGAGTTTCTTGAAGAGTTTAACGATTTCTTTTAAGTCATCCGCGCTTAAATCTTTATCGTATTTAACACCCTTCTTCTCTTTAATTTGATCCAAAATTCTTTCATATTTAGACTTATCTTGTTGCATAACAACATCGCTGAACATTTGAATGAAACGGCGATATGAGTCATAAGCAAAACGAGGATTGTTTGTAAGTTTTGCTAAGCCCTCAACAACCTCATCGTTAAGACCAAGGTTCAAAATTGTGTCCATCATACCAGGCATGGAAACGCGTGCGCCAGAACGAACGGAAACGAGAAGAGGATTTGTAGGATCTCCAAACTTTTTACCCGTCATCTTTTCGATTTGAGCGAGTTTTTGATAAATTTGAGCCATAATGCCGTCATTAATTTTTTTACCATCTTCATAATATTTTGTGCAAGCTTCGGTTGTGATGGTAAAGCCCTGAGGAACAGGGAGACCGATTCTTGTCATTTCAGCAAGGTTAGCACCCTTTCCGCCAAAAAGAGCTTTGTTGCCACCTTTTGCTTCTTTAAAAAGATAAACATATTTTTTCATAAAATCTCCTTTAAATACGACCTTATTATACAAAAAAATATAACGAAAAGGCAAACAAATTCGCTATATTTTTTGAAAATTTTATTTTGTAACAGTTTTTTATCCCTATGCAATAGGAAATAATGATTTTTTAATATATAAAATAAATATTTTTTATAATTTTTTTTAGGTTTAATTGTCTTTTATTTCTTACAATCTTACTTATCATCTTTGTCTTTTGCGTCATACGCTTCGACAAATCTTCTTGCCAAGCGATCTTGATTGTTGTCAATATAATATTGCGGATACTTAAGTCTATTGTCCACATCTTCTAACAATTTAAGATTTTGTCTAGCAATTTCATCCGCTTCTATAGGATTTTCTTCAGCAAATTGTTCAATTTTTTGCATAGTCCTTTCAAAATACATTTTTGTGACCTTTTTAACTACTTTCAATTCACTTGGCGAAAAAACATGCTTGCAATCTAAAAATAGTTGTGGATTAAATAGAAGCAAATCTTTAAAATTATCAAAACCATAATGTTTTAAATACACCGTAGGGTTGCCCATATCTACATGTTCTAGATTAGATATTGGCAAACCTTGAGCATCGTATTCTTTAAAAACAACGCGAACTGGATTTGTCTTAGGTATGTATAGACTTTTGGTTTTTGGTGGTATTTCAATTTTATGTACTTTTGTAAAAAGAAATCCACTTGCATGAACATTAAGCGTATCTTTAAGATTTATCTCTTTTAACCCTACTGAAACATCAAAAGCGCATTCGTCTAATAAAAAACAATTTATATCCGCCTTTTTTACCTGCGAATCATAAAATGCAAACGCCGATATTTTTCCATTAGGATTATCGTATTTAATATAATCTAATTTTGGGAAATGCATTATACTAAAAAGATCTCGAAAGAAATTATAACTATTAACCACATTTCCTATCTTGCTTAAATCAAGTTGAGTTATATTTTTCGACTTACCTGAAATGATAAGGTCAAAAACATCTTCCATGCTGTCTACCACGCACTTTACTGCTCCATTCTCAAGTGTTTCAATTTTCATATTTTTCTCCTTTTTGTTAGGCATATTGTATCATATCTAAATTTTTTGTCAAGACCCTTTTAGAAAAGAGAAAAAAGTGAAGAGAACAAAATATTTTCTTCACTTTTTAATCTTCGCTTTCTATCACTGTTTCCACGTATTCTAAAATTTTGTCCTTGCCGTAGAGTGTAACGCTTGAAAATGGCAAAATGATTTCTCGGCGGATGTTTAAGGTTTTGGCAATCTTTGAAAGGCTTTGCGGAATTTTACTTTTAGCAAGTTTGTCCACCTTTGTGGCAATCACCATGAAAGGAATTTGATAGTGCATCAAAAATTCTATCATCATTTTATCAAGTTCAGATGGCTCGTGCCTACTATCAACTAAAACAAATACCGTTTTAAGCGAAGTGGAAGAGATGAGATATTTTTCCATAAGGTGCGCCCAATTTGCAAGATGTTTTTGCCCCGTCTTTGCGTAGCCATAACCTGGAAGGTCAACAAAGCGAAAACTATCGTTAATCAAAAAGTAGTTTATCATCTTTGTCAGCCCAGGCGTTGAAGAGGTCTTTGACAGATTCTTCACCCCAGTGAGCGCGTTGATAAAAGAGGACTTGCCAACATTGCTTCTTCCAACAAAGGCAAACTCCACCACATCATCATTTAAAATCTTCTCTTCACTGACAACACTTGTCAAATATTTCGCACTTATAATTTTCATAATTTAATTATATCATAAAATTTTTCACTATTAAAGTGATTTAAAGGAAAATACCCATTTAAATTTCTTAATTCACATATTAAGCGGACTTTTTTTATTTAAAAAAGAATTTATTTTATAATTTTACCAAATTAGTTGTTAAAATTTTTTAAGTATTGTATGATGAAAGCATGCAGAATTTTAAACAGGTTATAAAATTTACACTTTTTTCAATATCAGCGGGCGTCATCCAAATTGGAACATTCTCGCTGTTCGACTATGTTTTTCATTGGAACTACTGGGTCGCCTATCTCATCTCGTTGGTCCTATCAGTACTTTGGAATTTCACATTCAACAGGCGTTACACCTTTAAAAGTGCGAAAAATATTCCGCTTGCGATGTCGCTTGTCTTTCTATACTACCTTGTCTTCACTCCGCTTTCAACTTGGTGGGGTCACGCCCTTGAAAGTGCCGGCGTAGAAGATATTTTAGTCACCGCAATTTCCATGATAATCAACTTTGTGACCGAGTTTTTATATCAAAAGTTTGTGGTCTACCGCCATAACGAGAACACCAACGATTTGGCTAGCCAAGACAATAGCTTCAAAATCATCATGGACACACTTAAAAAGCCGTTGTAAGAACTCAATTTAATTTTAGAGATCCTTCGACTTCGCTCAGGATGACACAGGCGTTGCCTGTTTTTGGTGTTGCAATTATACTGTCATGTTGAGCAAGGAAGTGAAACGACCGCTGTCGAAACATCTCAAAAATCAAGCCTATACTCGTCATTCTGAGCAAAGGAGCAAAGCGACCGCTGTCGAAGAATCTCATAAAATTAAGCCGTATTCTCTTAGTTCCTTCGACGACGGAACGGCAAGCGTTCCTGCTCAGGATGACGGCGTCGCAAACCGCACTCACGTTGATTAATGGGTCCCCGAAAAATGCTTGTCATTTTTAGGGAGAAGGAACAAACAAGCAGGTGATAAGTGTTTTGATATTTATATCAAAATACGAAACTAAGCGCAGTTTGTGACGCCGTCGCTACTTAAAGAGGTTTTGATCAGAAGCCTATTATGTTTATTGATCCAGCCGTTAAGGTGCGAGCGAAATATCTTGCAAAATCGACTTGTTTCAACTTTTTAACACAATAAAAACTTAAATCTCATATCTAATTAGATAGGAGATTTTTTTATGGGAAATTTTTTTGGAACGGACGGCATCCGTGGAATATTTGGGCAAACACTGACGCCTAAGCTTGCCGAAAATGTGGGAAACGCACTTTGCCAAGTTAAAGCAAAGCCGAAAATTTTGATAGGCTCTGATACCCGCCTTTCTTCCGATATATTAAAATGCTCACTTGCCGTTGGCGTCATGCTTGGCGGTGGAGATGTTGTCGATATTGGAATTGTACCAACATCTTGTGTGTCATATCTTACCGAAACTCTATGCTATGATTATGGAGTTATGATTTCCGCCTCTCACAACCCGCCTGAATATAACGGAATAAAGATTTTTAAAAGTAACGGTCAAAAGATGAACGACGATGAGGAAAGTAAACTTGAATGTTATTTTTCTACTTCTATTGAAACTCCTTTCCAAGGAAAATACAAACAAAAAAACTTATCTCGCATATATATGAAATTCCTATCATCTTGTTCTGATGTCAGTCTTGAAAATTATAAAATTTGTTTGGATTGTAGTAACGGTTCTAGCTATAAGATTGCTCCAAATGTTTTTAAAAAATTAGGAGCAAAAGTATTTGTCACATGCGGAAAGAATAAAGGCGAACTTATCAATGAAAAATGCGGAAGTTTGCATATCGAACATTTAGCAAATTTTGTTAAGCGAAAAAAGGCAGACTTTGGCTTTGCTTTTGATGGAGATGCCGATAGACTAATCGCAGTAGATAGCAACGGCGAAATCTTTGATGGTGATAAAATTTTGTATATCTTAGCAAAACAAATGAAAAAGGAAGGCAAACTTTATGCAAGCACAATTGTCGGCACAAGCCACACCAATAGTGGCATAATGAACGCACTAAACAAGTACAAAATCAACCTAATTCGCACCGATATTGGCGATAAATATGTTATAGACGCCATGGAAAAGATGAACTTATCGCTTGGCGGAGAACAATCTGGGCATATCATTATGCGTGATAAGATAAGAACAGGCGACGGCATTTTAACCGCGATAAGTCTTGCAAATGTCATCGCCAAAGAAGGGAAGCCTATGTCAGAGCTTTTTGATGCACATATGCTCCCGCAAGCAAATATCGACTGTGTAGTTCACGACAAAATGAAGGTTATGAACAATGAGGAATTAAGACTTTTACTTTCAAATATCTCCTGTTCTATTGCCCCTGCGGGAAGAGTTTTGGTTAGAGCAAGTGGAACAGAAAATAAGATTAGAATTATGGTGGAGCATATGAGCCCGACAAAAGCCAAAAAACTTGCAAAAGAAATTAAAAATTTGGTAGTAAAAATTTAAAAAAAGAAAGCACTACGCTCTTGCCTTCTTTTTTCTTCGTGGCTTAAATACCTTTTCAATTAAAACATCAAGCACTTTGTCCATTTTTTTCATGTCGTCTTTTTCAAGTGACTTTTCAATGTTGTTCATAATAACTTCACCATAGTTTGCTTTATGTCCATAAAACTCATAAAATT
>DVLK01000029.1 GCA_018715545.1 Candidatus Caccovivens faecavium
GAATTGATGGCAGTTCAAAAGGAAACGGCAGATATAAATAAGTTTATGCGACTTGTAAAAAGTTACACGGAAATCACCGAATTAAAGCCTGAAATCGTGAGAACGTTTATAGATAAAATTTACGTTCATAAAGGAGAAGTAGCACAAGGAGGGCATAGGCAGACGATAGAAATTATCTATAATTGCGTGGGCGTGATACCCAATATTTAAGATGATTAAAGCAAATAAATCCGCTTGGATAGCCTTAGCGATTTTATATTAAATTTATTCAAGTATATTTATATAAGCGTTTTTCTGTGATGTCTATATTTTTGTTTTTTTTGGTAAATGAGGTAAATGAGGATATTTCATAAATATGTGTATTGACAACGAAATAGAGATATGATATAATTTTTATAGAGGATTATAAATATTAAAAGGCAGGTGAATCCGATGTATTTATTAAGAATAATTTTATAGTCGGTTCGTATGTTAGCAAATTTACAAGTATTTTATTAAAAGTAATTTCAAGGGGAAAATATTATGGAAACGAGCAAAAAGAAAAATCAATCTTTTATTCTAATGTTTTTAGCATTATTTGTAATGGTAGCAATTTGTATATCGGTTGTTCCCTATTCTACGGCGTATGCTGCAACGACAGAAAGCATATCTCTCAATGCGAAAGTTTTTGTCAGTCTTTCGGGAACAACAGAGAAGTCATATTCAATCACTTTGCCGGATACCTTGTTTTATGTTGTTGAAACAACCGGCTCAAAAGATACATATCTTACAGTTGAAGGACTTAGTAGTGGAACTTTAACGGATGACGATTCTGGTTCTGGGCTAAATGCTTGTATTGGATTTAGAGGTGAAAATAAGAATATCACCATTAAACTTCGAGGATATTCTGCATCGATAACTGGAAACACAACATTGCAAATTAGAAAACAGCAAGCTGCTATGTTTGGATTCCAATATCCTTCTGGAAAGTCAAAAACCAAAGATTCAGGCGATATAAATACTGCTCCTGATCTAGAAAAGCCAGCTTCAGTATTACAGTCTATGTATAACATAAAAAAATACAACTCGTCAACTACAAGTGGCTCAACGATGTCAAATAACGACGAACGAAGTATTCCTACTTACAATAGTGAAGTCCTCTTTTTTTCAGGACATGGTTATTATAGTGATGATGGGAGTGGTAATAAAACATACGGATTCGGTGTTTCTTTTCCGTCAGGCGGTTTTAGGATCAACCAAATTTTAGATATGTCCAACACAAAAATTGCTGTATGGGCTGCTTGCTATTCGGCAAATCAAAATAATGCCTATAATTCTTCAATGGTTCATAAGTCGGTGGAGAAAGGCGCGAAGGCTGCAATTGGTTGGGTGGACGCGACGGGAGTATCTTCATCAAAAAAATTTACCGATGCATTTTTTAAGGCTTTATCAGAGGGCAAAACGGTTGCGGAAGCGGCTAAAAAGGGAAAGTCAAAAGTTTTTTGGCCTTGGGATTCCGTTAGGAAATATACATTAGTTGGTAATGGGAATACGGTAATCAATACGGCAAAAGCGACCCGTAATGCGCAGGTTTTATTGGATGTTGAGCTTAAGGACGAATTCTTGCAAAGAATTCAAACTGGAAATTGGACACAAGTTTTTGATTCGAATGATCAAATTAGATATTACAAAACCATTAATGATTGTTTGACTAATGATTTTTATGAAGTGGATTTCGATTCTAATCAAGAAATCGTGTCTGTCACTCATTCGGGTACCTATATTAATGATGAACCTATATTGTCTGATGTTATGAGTTCAACCATTTCGAATAATAAATGCACTCAGTTGGATAATGTCGATTCGGATGAATTAATTAAATATGAATCTCATAGGGTATATGTTTCATTCGGCACAGAAATTGTTCCAGTGCTTATAGAATACAACACTCTAGGTGATTCGAGTGGCAGAGTTTATCTTGATACAGTATGTACCAATTTGAACGATGGAACTCTAATTGACTATGAGGATATTTGCTGAAATGGGATTTAAGCTTAGGCAAAGAAAAAAGACCATAATATTGTTTATTATTCTCGCCATTCTTTTGTTGGTTAGTGTGCTTATGTGCTATTTTTTCATACCTCGTTCTTTAACAAGGATTGTTCCTACGGAGAGTATCGTCAGTATTTATTATGAATATGACGATCTTGATGAAGCAAAACAGGTATTATTGACAGAACAGGAACAGCAGGAGTTAAGGGATGATTTATCAAAAATGAAGTATCAACCTAAATATGGAATACCAGACAAGTCCGTTCCATATAGATGGCTATGTATATCATATTATGATGGCACTATTATAAAGATTGATGGGCGCAGAGTAAAAAAGAACAAAGATGGCATGCTAAATATATATAGGATAAATCTCATAGGTAACGGTAATTTATTTAGATTTTTTCCTAATGTAGTGTGATAGTGGAGAAACCTAATTGACTACGAAGGTTGTTATATGGTAACGAGGAAAGAGGATACGCCGCAAAGACGCGCTAATCGCAAGTACGAAGAAAAGAATAAAGATAAGCGCCGAGAGCAAAGCGGCAATTTTCAAACGATGATACCGAGAGAACTTTTCGA
>DVLK01000030.1 GCA_018715545.1 Candidatus Caccovivens faecavium
AAATTTGATTAAAATCGCCAGTGTTATAATATAGATATTTTATTCCAACTTCCTTCGCAGTTTCAATGTCGTCATGATAGTTATCGCCAACCATAAGCATCTCGTCTTTCGAAATTTTTTCACGCTTCAAAATCTTTTCATACAAATACGCCTTTGAAATCGGCTCATGGTTTAGGTCGACCGAATAGCACTTTTTGAAAATCTTTTTATCAATCCCATACTTTTTAAGATAATGATTTATGTAGTTCGGCGCTGACATGGAAATAAGATAGAGATGATATTTTTTTGAAAGTTCCTTTAAAAATTCGGCAGAAATTATCTTCGGCGTGCTGGAATGCTCATAGAGAGTGTGCTTCAAAATTCGGTTATATCTTCTATAGTTTTCGCCCTTTTCCTTTAGTTTAAGATAGACGCTTTCATTGTGATATTTGCCGTCCGGCGTTCGTGCCTCATCAAGAATTTGATTTACTCTATTTTTATCCTTTATCATCTTTGACAAGGCCATCGTCATATACTCGCGATAGTTTTCGTCGACCACGCCATTATAGAGAGTGTTGTCAAAATCAAAGGCAACCACTTTAATCATCATTTACTCCTAAATATTTTTTGATTATTTTATAAGAAAGTTGAAAATTATTTTGCTAAAAATTTTCTTACTCAATCCCCTTTAAAATCTTAATCGCCTTAAGTCTATCCTTGCTATTGTAGACATATGAGCCTGAAACTAGGATGTCGACACCTAAGTCGCGGAGTTTTTGCGCGTTCTTCTCGTTCACTCCACCATCAAATTCTATCTTAAAGTTAAGGTTATTGTCCTCTTTAAATCTGTGAATTTCAGCCACTTTTTTATACATCTCTTCATCGGTTGTCTGACCAGACGCCCCTGGTTCCACACCCATAACAAGCACAATATCAGCACTATACGCAAACGCCCTAATCTCTTTAAAAGGTGTTGCTGGATTAAGGCTGATACCTGCAAGCACATTGCATTTTTTGATGTACTTCAAAACTTCCGCAAGTTGATTTTTGTCTTTGAAAGCTTCATAATGCAAGGTCACAATGTTAGCCCCAGCATTTATATATTTTGAAACATCATTTGCTGGCTCATTGACCATCAAATGACAATCAAGCATGATAGCACTGGAACTATTAATTGTTTTCACAACATTGTAGTCATAAGTGTTCTTGCCCACAAAATTTTCATTCATAATATCACAATGCAGAAACTCCGCATGCCCTTGCATCTCTTTTGCATAATCCACAATATTTTGAAAATTATCTATCGGGTCAGTTGAAACTGCCACATCAACAATCCTTTTCATAATCTCTCCATTAAACAATAACATAATAGCAATTTTTACAATCTAATATTAGCATAATGCAAGAAAAAATCAAAATTTTTTCACTTTTTTTATATTTTCTCGTAAAATTTTATAGTTTTCATATCGGATTTTGCTAATTTTACCCTCATTCACTGCTTTTACTACCCCGCAATCTTTCGCTCCCAAATGCTGACAACTTTTATATTTACACATATGAGCATAGTTGATAAAATCAGGATAATAGTCTTTAAGTTCGTTTTCGTTTACAATCAAAAGCTCCTCAGAAAGCTTTGAAAAGCCCGCTGTATCAGCTAAATAATTTTCGTTGCCTAAATCGTAAAGTTCCACAAGCCTAGTCGTCTGCTTTCCACGCATAACCTTTTTACTGAAATCTCCAATAACCGCAATTTCCTTTCCTAAAAGAGCGTTTATAATCGACGATTTTCCTACCGCACTTTGTCCAGCAAGAGCTGTCACGCCTTTAATATACTTTTTGAGGTTTAAAACGCTTTTGTCAAGTGTGGAAATGCTTACAATATCTACTACATCTTTATAAATTTTTTTAACATCTTTTACAAAACTTTCACTTAAATCGCTTTTGTTTATGCAGAGAATTGGTTTTATGCCCTTAACAACACAAAAGACTAAAAGCTTGTCAACAAGAAGAAAATCTGGCTTTGGCTCCATGGCAACAACAATAATCATTGTGTCAACATTCGCAAGTGGTGGCCTTACTAAAATATTCTTTCTTTCAAGCACCTTTTCTATCACACCACTTTCGCATTCTACTCTGTCACCCACAAATATACCATCTTTTTTTAAGTTTCGCGCGGACATTACAAAAGGTTTTCCATTTAACTCAACAGTGAACTTGTCGGCGTTCTTTTTGAGGATTAATCCATTCACTTGCCACCTCCAAGTTTGTTTCTAAGTTGCCCACACGCCCCTTCGATATCCTCGCCCATAGTTCTACGAACGGTGGCGCTTATACCATGCTCGTTTAAAATATTCATAAGCCTATACGCCTCTTTGCGTGACACTCCATTCAAATGCTGTTCCTTAACAGAATTGAGTGGAATTAAATTCACATGACAACTGCGACCTTTGAGTAGATGCGATAATTCCAACATATTTTCAGCGCTTGAATTGACATTTTCAATCAGCGCATATTCAAACACCACACGCCTACCTGTTTTAGAAAAATAGTAGTCGCAAGCGTTTAAAATTTCACTTATCTTATAGGCATTCGCTATCGGCATAATCTTCTTTCGTATCTCATCATTAGGAGCATGAAGAGATATTGTAAGAGTTATTGTAAAACCGTCATCGGCAAGTTTTTTAATCTTGTCCACAAGTCCACAAGTGGAAAGAGAGATGTTTCGCTGACTGATATTTATTCCATCCTTTGAAGAGATAAGTTTTAAAAATTTTGTGACATTATCATAGTTATCAAGAGGCTCTCCGCATCCCATAAGCACCACATTTGTAACCCCTCGCTCTTTGACTGTTCCGCCCACAATCCTATTGAAAAGTAGAACTTGTAAAAGAATTTCGCCAGCGCTTAAATTTCTTTTAAGTCCACCGATGGTGGACGCACAAAACTTACAACCCATTCGACAGCCAACCTGCGTAGATACGCATACAGTGTAGCCGTATTTATACTTTAAAAGCACACTTTCCACAATACTGCCGTCACTTAGTTTTAATGCCATTTTCTTTGTGCCGTCAGCGCTTTCCAAAATCTTTAAAATTTCATATTTAGGATAATCATTTTCAATTTTACCCTTAATCTCTTTGGAAAGATTTGATATTTCCTCTAAACTCTTTGCCTTATAAAGGGCGTCAAAAATCTGGTCAGCGCGATAACCTGGCAAACCTTTATTTTTTACATATTCTTTGAGTTCTGAAAGCGATAAATCTAATAACACAATCTCTCCTAAAATCTATATCCATTTAAAAAATCTTTAACATCGAGCACCTTTCCACCTGGCGCTTGACATTTCAAAATTGAAAAGGTATCTTTGGCTGTTTTTATTAAAAACATCTTCTTGTTCACCGTCACAACATCGCCTATGCCGACATTTGGTAAATCTCCCGCTTCCACCTTTGCCTTATACACCTTAATTCTGTCATCACCAAGGTAAAAGTAAGCAGTAGGATTTTCGACATACGCCCTAACCTTGTTCACAAGCGTTTCAGCACTTTCGTTAAAGTTTAAGAGTGCGTCTTCCTTTTGAATTAATTTTGTGAAAGTTGCCTTGCTATCATCTTGCTTAACAAATTTCACCGTTTTATTTTCAATTTCTTCTAAGGCTTGAAGCAATAACTCCGCTCCGTCATCAGCAAGTTTTGGCATAAGAGAATTGTAGTCATCCGCGTCCAAAATTTCTACTTCTTTTTGAAGAATTATATCTCCGTCATCCATACCGACATCAGTTTTCATGATTGTGACACCTGTCTTTTTGTCGCCATTTAAAAGCGCCGTTTGAATAGGAGTTGCACCTCGATATTTAGGTAGCATTGACGGATGAACATTTATACATAGCTTCATATCTAACAGCTCTTTTGGTAAAATCTTGCCATAAGAAGCTGTCACAAAGATGTCACAATCAATGTTTTTAATAGTTTCTAAGTTGTCCTTTAATCTGTCAAATTGATAGACTATAACGCCCATACTTTCGGCAAGCTTTTTAATCTCAGGCGACTTCAATTTCTTGCCACGATTTGCAGGCTTATCAGGCTGACAAACGACACCTATGACCTCATGCTTTTCAATAAGCTTTTTTAAAACAATCTCAGAAAAGAGAGGAGTACCAAAAAATAAAACTTTCATCAGCCCTCCTCATGCTCAAATTTACTTCTATATTTTTTACCTTCATCGGTGTAGTCCACAAAAAGTATGCCGTCTAAATGGTCAATCTCGTGGCAGACGCAACGCGCAAGGTAGTCTTTCGCGTCAAATGTAAACTCTCTGCCCTTTCGGTCAAACGCTTTGACCTGAACATACTTAGGTCTTTTAACATCGCAATAAAAGTCAGGAATAGACAAACATCCTTCGCTGTCTTTCACCGCTCCCTTAGTCTTTAAAATCACAGGATTTATAAGCTCCAAATATTCGTTTTCGTCCACTTCAATGATGATTGCTCGCCTTAGAACTCCCACCTGAACCGCCGCAATGCCGACACCTTTCTTTTCAATCATTGTCTTTTTCATATCGTCTAAAAGCGTAGATAAATCTTCGTCAAAACTCGTCACAGGTTTTGACTTTTTTCTCAGTGTCGCATTTCCAATTTTTATAATATTTCTAACAGACATATTTTTCTCCATTAACTTAAATTTTGTGGATTTACCTCAAAGAAGATGGATGATTTCGCCTTTTCATCGACACATTTAAATATCTCATCTTCAATCTCTTTGGCTTTTGCAAGTTTAAAGCGCATTAGGATTTGATAGCGATATTTTGTTTTAATGCGATTAAGTGGCGATTTCATCACATCAAGGTAGATAAAATCATCCTTATACTTTTCTTTCACTTCCTGCACCTTATTATAGCACACTTTAATCTCTTTTGCCACAATATTTTCATCTTCATGCGAAAATAATATTCTAAGCACCTTTGCATAAGGTGGAAAATTCGTCACCTTTCTTAAATTCGCCTCTTTTTTGAAGAAGCCTTTAAAATCGTAGTTCTGCGCATAGCGATAGACATAGTGACGCGGTGAATAGGTTTGAAGTATAACTTTGCCTTGCTCTTTGCTTCTTCCTGCACGCCCGCTCACCTGCGTGATGAGTTGAAAAGTACGCTCAATTGAACGATAGTCAGCTTGATATAGACTTTGGTCAGCATCAATTATACCAACCAAAATGACATCTTCAAAGTCGTGCCCTTTGGCTATCATTTGAGTGCCGACAAGTATGCCAGGCTTTGCTTCCCGAAACTGAGAAAGAATACTCCTATGCGCTCCCTTGGTCGATGTGGTGTCATTGTCCATGCGAAAGATTGGAACATCAGGGAAATATTTTTTTAGCTCCTCTACCACTCTTTCCGTGCCTATCGCCCCCTGTTTTATATTGTGGCTTCCACAGCTAGGACAGATGTCAAGCGCACGATAACGCTTACCGCAGTAGTGACACTTTAACTTGTTTTCATACCTATGATAAACAAGCGAAACATCACAATCCTTACACTTTGCCACATATCCACACTCCCTACAACGCTGAAAGGAGGAAAAACCTCTACGATTTATGAAAATCATCGCCTGTTTTTTCTTTTCAACCACATTGCCAAGTTCCGCAATGAGAGGAATGGAAAAGATTTCACTGTTACCGTGTCTTAACTCATTTAACATGTCAATAATTACAATTTTCGGCATTTCCATTCCGTTGACACGCACAGGCATTTCTACGAGTTGATACTCACCTTCAAGCGCCTTTAAATAGCTGTCAATGCTCGGTGTGGCTGAGCCTAAAACCAAAATACAATCGTTATACTTTCTTCTAAATTCAGCAATTTCATGAGTGTCATAGCGCGGATTACTTTCTGAAATATAGCTTTGTTCATGCTCCTCATCAATTATGATTATTCCTAAATTTTCAATCGGAGAAAAGATAGCAGACCTTGCGCCGACTACCACACGCGCCTCACCAAAGAAAATTCTTCGCCATTCGTCAAAGCGCTCGCCTGCGGACAAGCCACTGTGAATAAGTGCCACCTCTTCGCCAAAGCGTGCCTTGAAGTTCGCAAGCACCTGTGGAGTCAGCGAAATTTCTGGCACAAGCATAAGGGCGGTTTTGCCCTTTTCTAACTCCCTTTCTATGAGGTTCATATACACCTCAGTCTTTCCGCTTCCTGTAACGCCGTGAAGAAGATAGGTCTTGTTTTCCTTAATCGTGTCAACCGCACGCTGTTGAAGAGGAGTAAGTTCTCGCTTTTTTAGCGTTATCTTGTCATAGTCAACAGCACGCTTTTTCTCTTCAAAAAAGACTTCAACATCTCCCTTTTTTACAAGAGCAGAGAGTGGAGCATAGCCAAATTCAGCTGAAATATCACCAAATTTCGCAAGCTTATTATTTTTTAAAAACTCTAATACTTCCGCCTGCTTGCGCGCATTTTTTGGCAAAATCACATCCTCACTTTTCAATTTTACATAGCGAACCTTTAACTCTTTAACTTTCCCTGTACGCATCTCACTAGGAAGAAAAAGACGAAGGATGGAAGCAAGTTTCAAATGAAGATTGTCTGCCATATAGTGCATAAGCGATAGCATCTCTTTTTTTATTACCGCAAAGCCGTCAACCGTACGAATTATAGATTTAATCTTTGATATATCGTAGTCTGTTTTGTCAGTTATATCCACAACAAAGCCCTCTAAAACGCGTCCCCCAAAAGGCACAACAACTCTCTCTCCAAGGCTAACCGGTAGGTCGTCTGGAATAACATATACAAATTCTCTATCAAGCGCCTTAGCGTCCTGGTCAATTATGACATTTGCAAATTTCATCTTCTCTCCACAAAACATTAATTTTTCATGTATTAAGGTGGTTTAATATTAAAAAAATCACCACCCTTAATAGGATAGTGAAATTATATCACATCTTAAAGAAATATCAAACTATTCTTCTTCACCTTTAAAAGTGATTTCACCGTTATAAATTTCGTCAAGTGCGATAGATATAGCCTTTCTATCAGCTGTTGCAAGTTCTTCTCTTCTTGTTGCCTCAATTTCTTTTGCACGCTTGCTTGCCAAAATTGAAAGAACATATTTATTCCCTGTTTTAGCAACAAGCTCGTCAATTGGTGGTTTGTTCATCATAGCTTTCTTCTCCTATTTCGGCTATATTATAGCACAGCAAAATCAATTTGTAAAGAATTTTTATAATAATTTCCTAAACTTGCAATTTCAAAGCACATTCAATTTTGCTTAAATTAAAAATGACTTTGCGTAATACTAATTCACAAAGCCAAGAGAAATTAAAATTGCCTTATCCACCTCTTTCATTTTAAAACTGTCAATGTTTGAAATTTTTTCTTTAAGCCTGCGTTTATCAAGTGTTCTTATTTGCTCTAATAGGACAACACTGTCCTTAGGTAAATGATATTTTTGAGAGGAAAGTTCAATATGTGTCGGAAGTTTTGCTTTACTTAGTTGGCTGGTTATAGCAGAAACAATGACAGTTGGAGAAAATTTATTTCCAACATCATTTTGAATAATTAAAACAGGACGAACTCCGCCTTGCTCACTCCCAACAACTGGACTGAGGTCAGCAAAGTATATCTCTCCTCGTTTATAAGTTTCCATCATACCTACCTATTAAACTTTGATAATCAGTTAAATCTGCAATCTCGAAGGGAACCATATCCTCATAGATACTATTTAGTTCACTAATTGAACGATAGTCCTCCTCTACAATCATCTTATGCTTAAATTCTCCACAAGTTGATTTAATGACAAAATCTTTCAAACTTTGTCCATTTTTTTCAATTTTTTCAACTTTTTTCATCATTTCGTCATAAGGATTGTTCATAATAATTTTCTCCCGTTTATCAAAATTTAATACTTACTCTTAGTGTGCGAAAATATTAAATTTTTATGCTTTTGTACGCATTAAAAAAAGTAATGATTAGCAAAGTAATCATTTTCCTTTTTACAAGAGAGCGAATAAGACAAAATTTTTATCTTTACAAATTTTACATTAAAATTGCCACTGCTCCCACTATATCTTTTGTATGCGAAAGAGAAATTTCAACAGTCTTACCTTTTGCGAGCATTAAAGCTTCATTATGAAGAAGGATAATAGGCTTGCCATTTTCAAGATGACTTAACTCAATATCTTTATATGCTATATTTTCCTTTGTCACATTTAGACACTTAAATACCGCCTCTTTTGATGCCCAAAGCGTTGCCACCTTTTCTTTCTTATTTTTGAACTTGGCTATGTAGGCTATTTCGTTTTCAGTGGCGATTTTTTCTAGTAGTCTTTCTTCATTTTTTATTCTTGAAATGTGTTCAATGTCAAAACCTATCATCTTCTGCTCCTAAAAATAATTCATTCACAATCTTTTGTGCTACACTATAATCATACCCCTTATAGATGAGATGAGCAAAGCATTTTTGCTTGTTTTTTAGAGTATTTTCGCGATTTTTGGCGAATTTTTCTGCGAGAAGTCTTGCGCGTTCTTCCTCAGCTTCATCACTGACATCTTCTACAAGTTCATCAATGATTTCACCGCTTATACCCTTTTCTTTCAACTTGTTAATGATAACACGCTTGCCCTTTGTGGCAGAAAGTGACTCAAAATAGTTTTTAGCGAAATTTCTATCATCAAGATAGCCATATTCTTTCAGTTTTTCTACCGCGCTTTCAATATTGTTTTTCTTAAAGTTTTTTCGGTACAGATAGTCTTTAAGCCCTTTTGTGGAAACATTGTATCTTTCAAGATAACTAACCGCGGTCAAAAATGCTAATTTTTCATCGTTTTCTTCTTTTATGCCATAGAGTAAATCCTCGTCAATCTCTTGTCCCGTTTTTAGATTATATTTTGCAAGCGTTTCATCTAAAAACACGCCGAAAAAAACATCATCTACATATAGATGATATTTCATAGGCTGTTTAGATTTTTTTATTTCAGTTATTTGCATCACGCGTCCTTCTTTACATCTTCATGATAAAAAACTTCTTTATCGTGCTTAATGGCATAGTCAATTTCTTTTTGAGTACTTTCACTAATATAGCCGTTGATATTGACAACATAAATAAAATCAGATAGATCTATCTTCTTAAAGTGCGCTTTTATTATCTTATCGCGCTCCTTCTGAGTATCATTTTTACCGACAAAGTCATAAACACATTGCAAAACGCAGTAGCCAAAAGTCACTTCCAAATTTCTTGCAATTTTAATCATTTCGTTTTGATATCTCATACTTCCACATAATGTCACAACTTTCATCTTTAACACCTCACTTTAAAACTTCACTTGCCACTTTTGTATATGCTCTAACAAGTCCCCCAGCGCCAAGTTTTATACCACCAAAGTACCTGACTACAAAGACACCTACATCGCTAAGTTTTTTCTTTTGAATAACAGAAAGAATTGGTTTTCCAGCAGTCGAAGAAGGCTCGCCATCATCCACCGCTTTCTCAAAAAAGGGGGATTTAAGGGAATAGGCATAACAAATATGAGTAGCTTTCTTGTGTTCTTGTTTAAGACAATTTAATGCATCATTTACTTCTTCTACGCTTTGGCAAAAAAGCTTATAACCTATAAATTTTGACTTTTTCTCCAATATCTCCACAGTATTATCAAAAGAAATTTTCATATGTATATTTTAGCAAAAACACACTCAAAAATCAATTATTTTAACAAAAATTGCAAAAAATTGCCTCTTTTTTAACTTTTTTCTTAAAAATATCGCACTTTTTTGCGATTTTTTACTTAAAATGAAATTTTTAAATTTAAAATCACAACTTACAAAATCGAAAAATAAATATGAAATATAAACGCAAAATATAGAAAATTATCTTTCTGTATTTTTTAACTACTCTGCTTCATTTTTTTACTTATAGAACGCAATAAAATAGTTCAAACAAAATTTGATATTTTTTAATTAAAAAACTCTAAAATCAAACACAATGAAAAAAGTGGCAACGCCACTTTTCTTAGGACTTAGTCCTCTTTTACATAATAGCTTCCCTCGTGTTGTGTTGGAGGAAAAGATTCACCTTTTTCAAGGTATGTTTTTCCACCATTTTGACCGTCCCTGCTGTAAGCAGTATATTCGCCAGATTCAGGAACACTTTCACCAGGTCTATACTTTTCCATATTTACCTCCCACACATAGAATGTGCAGGAGGAAAAATATTATTCACCTTAAATAATCATTTACATTAACTTTTTCAAAATTCATTCTTCGCTGGTTTCATACACTTCATTAAAGTCGTAATTTTTTCCCTTATATTTCCACCCCACCATCGTATCTACATTGCAATTATGAATGCTTTTAAAGATATGATTTTCAAGGTTTGGAATTTTCTCGCATAGCTCTTTGATTAGATTTTTAACATTCAGTCTAGCACTCGGCGAAATTTCATCTTCTATTTGCGCCATCTCTGTGAAACGGCAAGCACATTGTAAAAATTTTAGTTCGTTATAGTCCTTCCATGCTAAAATATCTTTTTCTTCAACATAATATAGTGGCCTTATAAGTTCCATTCCTTCAAAATTTTTAGAGCGAAGCTTTGGTGGCATAGCTTGGAGTTGCGCCCCATAAAACATTCCAACAAGCGTAGTTTCAATAACATCATTAAAGTGGTGAGCGAGCGCTATCTTGTTACAGCCAAGCTTTTGCGCCTCACTATATAAATAACCTCTTCTCATACGCGCGCAAAGATAACATGGCGACTTTTCCACATTCACAACACTATCAAAGATATCACTTTCAAAGATATGCAAGGGAATTTCGAGGTTCTTAGCATTTTCTTGTATTTGCTTCAAATTTCTATCATTATATCCAGGGTTCATGCAGATATACACAACTTCAAAATTCACTTCACTAATCTTTTTTAGTTGTTGCATAAGCTTAGCAAGAAGCATGCTATCCTTCCCACCCGAAACGCACACCGCTATCTTGTCCCCTTCCTGCACAAGTTTATATCTTTTTAGGGCGAGAATAAACTTAGTCCATATAGACTTTCTAAATCGCTTCATCAAGCTTCTTTCTACTAATTGAGCATAACTCAGCTTCGTTAAATCTTTACTCATAACACATATAATACACTTTTTTATGTTAATTTTCAAGAAAAATCTAAAAAATACAGCGTTTTTTATGATTTTTTAATATTTTTATGTTGTTTTTTTGTTAGAAAATCCAAAATTTTTATAATAGAAGTATTTATATTTTAACTGTCGTAATTAATCCATTATATATAAATATATATAAAAAATTTTACATTTCC
>DVLK01000031.1 GCA_018715545.1 Candidatus Caccovivens faecavium
CTCAAACTCACATTGTATGTTCCATAATTATATGCAAAATTGATAGTAAGATTATAAGATTCACGCTCCCAAACTGCATACAAAGTAACACTCGCCGATTGACCATATCCCCTAGAAAAGTTATATGTATCGCCTGGATCATAATTTACCGTTGTTGCACTAGAACTAGTTGCCCAGCCTAAAAAGTTATAGCCCGATCGCGTTGGCTCAGTGCTTGTAATAGTCAAACTTACCGTTGTTATAGCATTTCCATACTGGTTCCACCGTTGCGTGCCCGATGTTGTTGGTGTAGTAGAAAAGCTACCACCATTTGTGTTATAGGTTATACTTACCGTTCGGGATGATATAGCATACCAATAAAGAGTTGATGTGCTATTCGTGTAAGTTGTAGATGTAACTGATGCGCCTGTTGCATAAGTTCTGCTTGTGGTTGTAGAGCTTGTTGCCCAACCGTATAAACTCCAACCATTGGAAACATATTCGCTAATACTAGAAGTTGTTAGTGTTGTAAAACTTTGACCGTATGTTCTTGTCTGCGTTGTTGAGGTAGTTGAGCCTCTAGTGTTTCGATAACGATAGTAATTAGTATAGGTATCACGCTCCCACACAGCATATAGTGTCACACTGGCTGATTGATTATATGCCCTAGAAAAGGTGTATGTATCACCTGGATCATAATTTACTGTTGTTGCACTAGAACTTGTCGACCAGCCTAAAAAGTTATAGCCTGTTCGTGTTGGTTCTGTGCTTGATATAGTCAAACTTGGATTTGAATATGCATTTCCATATTGATTCCAATATTGATACCCACCTGATGACGTAACCGAAGAGCCACCACCTGTGTTATATAATATACTTACTAACCGACGTGAGATAGCATACATATCAAGCCCTGAATTTGAAGTTATTTGTTCCCCGGGTAACCACCCCTGTCTTGTTGCTGATGAGCTTGTCCCCCAAATATCTAAAGTCCATCCGTTAGAAACATATTCATTTATACTTGAAGCCGTTAAGGTTGTGAAAGTTCCAGTATGAGTCTGCGTCGTTGAAGTTTGTGTGCCACTTGTATTACGATAATAATATGTATTAGTATATTCGTTTTGTTCCCACTGTGCTGTTGCGGTGTATGTATAACTATAACCACTACTACTCGGCCACATAAGGTGGTTTGCCCAATCAAGAGTAGCACCAGCAAGATACCACGCGTTTTTAATATTCTTCCCATTATTCTTTATTTCCCAGCCTGAAAATGTATAGCCTGCTCTCGTTGGCTTAGTGGTAGGTAAAGTTAAACTTTGTCCTGCATAAAAAGTGTCATCAGCAAAGGTAGAAGAAGAACCGCTTCCGCCATTAAGATCGTATTCCATTGTTAATTTCGCTCTAAATTTAACATACCAACTTCCTGACATAGTAGTACCAACAGATGAACTTGGTTTAGTGGTTGATGTTGTCCCATTGCCATAGAGAAAAACAGTAGTAGATGTGCCAGTGCTTTGCCTTGAACTTTCAAATGAAGAACTAGTATTTACACTCCAACGAACAAAATTTGTTGCAGCAGTAGTATCGATCCATGCATATCTTTGGACTCCCCAGCCATAGCTATACGAGAAATAATCTAAATTAGAAGCATATGTATCACCACTACCACCACCACCAACACTATATCCATATGCAGCCGATGTGGTTGGAGTATTACCCCAAGTTTTTCGATCTCCATGTCCAGATCCACCATCCCCTTCGCACCAATAAATATTGAATTTACCAACATGAAAATTTAGACTTGAATATGAAACAGGGGTTGATGAAAACGGAACATAAGCTCTAACTCGTACAGTAAAATCAACATTATTTGCATTTACATCATCGGAATCGTCATTATCACCCTCGCCTATATTGTCATCTTCATTTTCTGAATCCCCCCCCAGGATTTTCACTAGTGTTGTCATTTTCTTCATCACTCGGATCACTGCTAGGAACATCAGTCGGATCATTCGGCAAGTTTTCTGAAACATTTGAACTATTACAACCTGAAAGCAATAAGCTCCCTCCCACAAAAGCGGATGAAATAAATAAAAATGAAAATAAAATCATTAAAAATTTTTTCATACTATCTCCATATTTCATAGTTAAATTTTAAAATCAGCGATTTATAGCATTTATCAAGATTGCAATTAATAAAAGCATTATAAATCATATAAAAATTGACTACAAAAATAGTTTATTTCTGTATGCATATAGTATAACAAATATTTTTAATTTCACAAAACAAATTTTAACTTTTTTATATTTAGTTAATAATAATTTTCATATTGATATTAATTTTCATAAATTCTTAAACAAAACAGCATGCTTACTTTTACAAATAAAGTACAACTTAGCATTATTCAGGCAATCGCTTTATATCTGCACCTAGTTTTGCATATTTTTCTTCCAAGCTCTCATAGCCACGGTCAATGTAGAAAATATTGTGAACAGTCGTGTAGCCCTCCGCCACAAGCCCAGCAATCACAAGTCCAGCGCCAGCACGAAGGTCAGAAGCAAACACATCCGCACCGTATAGTTTTTCCACTCCCTTAATAATTGCCAGTCTATCTTTTACAAAGATGTCGGCACCCATTTTTATTAATTCCATAACATGATTAAATCTATTTTCGAAAAGATTTTCCTTTATAACACAAGTTCCTTTTGTTAGCGTTTCAAAGGTCATAAGCATAGGTTGAAGGTCGGTTGGAAAATTTGGATACGGCAATGTTTCAATGAATTTATAAGCTTCACTTCTTCCACAAGAAGAAATTGTGACACCGAAATCATCTTCTTTAAAACTACAAGCACTTTCTTTTAATATGTCGAATAAAATTTCGTTATCTTCGCGTCTTGCTCCAATCACTCGCATATTTTTCCCAACAAGCGCACCTAAAAGAAGATGAGTTCCAGCTATTATTCTATCTTTACAAACGGCAAATTCTACGCCTTTTAATTTTTTCACTCCTTCAATTTCTATCTTTTCTGTTCCAGCACCACTTATTTTCGCTCCCATAGCATTTAAAAATCTAGCAAGCTCTTTTATCTCTGGCTCGCGTGCCACATTGTATAGTGTTGTCTTGCCTTTCAGTAATACTGCACTCATCATTACGCTTTCAGTCGCACCAACACTGACAGAAGAAAAGACCACCTTGCCTGCTTTCATATTTTGAGCATTGCAGTATATGTAACCATGACGCTCCACAATTTTAACACCTAAACTTTTAAAGGCGTTAATATGTATATCAATAGGACGCGTGCCAATGTTACACCCGCCAGGATAAGAGATAACTGCCTGCTTAAATCTTGCTAGTAGCGGACCCAACAAAAAAATAGAAGCCCTCAGCCTATTGGTATATTCATGTGATATTTTTTCATTTTTTAGACTATGTAAATCAAGTGATAGAAGCTCCCCATTTCTTACCACTTCAACATTTAAAAGCTTTAAAATCTCACACATATTATCAATATCAGAAAACCTCGGCGTATTTAAAAAAGTGACTTTATCATCGCACAAAATACTCCCAGCAAGAATTGGTAAAAAGGCATTCTTAGACGCCTCAACCTCGATCTCACCAGAAAGAATTTTTCCTCCGTTTATCAAAAATTTTTCTTTCATAATAAAAGTATATGGAAAAGAAAAATTTAAGTTACTTTAATTTCAGCAAAAATATTTTTTGTTTTTCACAAAAATATTTTTTTGTACTTTAATCTTCTCTAAACCTAAAAAATATTCTTTTTTTTA
>DVLK01000032.1 GCA_018715545.1 Candidatus Caccovivens faecavium
CCCTGACGCCGACAGGCTTGGCGTTATGGTGAAACATAACAACGAGTATATAAAACTTAGTGGAAATGAAGTTGGCTATATTTTTGCTGACTACTTACTTTCTAACACAAAGAACAAAATTATTGTCACAAGCGTAGTCACTAGCCCTCTAATAGATGAAATATGTAAAAAAAATCACGCTAAGGTGTATAAAACTCTCACTGGCTTCATGAGTATGGGAAATAAGGCAAAGGAACTATCAAGTATTTACGGCAGAGAAAACATTGTCTTAATCTATGAAGAAAGTTGCGGTTATTGCACGGGTAATTCCTTTGATAAAGATGGAATTTCCGCTTCGCTCCTCATATTAGAAATCACGGAAAAATTTAAAAATGCTGGAAAAACGCTTGTAGATTATCTTGATGACATCTACTCTAAATATGGTAAGCTAACATCCTTATCTAGTTCAATTGAATTAGATAGTTCCGCGCGTGTCATAGACAAAATAAGATATACAGGGCTAAAAGAATTGAAGTTAAATATTCTAAAAATAATCGACTATCAAAAAGATGATACAAATTTGCCAAAGCAAAACTTTTTAGAGTTTATCATAAAAGATGGTTCTTTCATTCTCCGTCCTAGTGGAACTGAGCCTAAACTTAAAATCTACCTTTTTCATAAAGACGAAGATTACGCAAATAAATTATTAAAAGAATTAATAAATTATATAAAAACACACCTATAATCGTCATGCAACCGCAAGTAGCGGAATGCTACGCCGTCGAAACATCTAAAAAACCAAGCCTATTTTGTCATTCTGAGCCGTGAGCGTCAGCGAACGTGTCGAAGAATCTCATAAAATCACACTGAACCCTCTTAGATCCTTCGATGACGGAACGCAAAGCGTTCCTACTCAGGATGACAAAACCTAGCGGAAATAAGAAGTAAAAAAATAAAAGTCTTAAAATTTATATAATGATTATCAGTCCGTAATTTTATTAAAAATAATTATTTAAAAAATATAATAAATTAACGAAAAATAATAAAAAAACACTAAAAAATCGCATTTTTTGTGTCTTTTTATATTTATTAAATAATTTTTTATTATTTAGTGGATTATATACATTTCTAATCATTTAGCAATTTTTCAAGTTGTTTACATTTTTCTTTGTCCATATCAAGCACATTTTCAAGTCGATATTTAATTCCTAAATTTTTGTATTTCTCCTTTGCCATACTGTGATATGGAAGAAGCTCCACACGCTCCACATTTTTGATATTCTTTATGTAATCTTTAAGTTTTAATATGTCCTCTTTGGTGTCGTTATAACCTGGCACAATAACTTGTCTTAGCCAAAGTTTTTTATTTTTCGCCTGACAAGTTTCCAAGAATTTATTGTATTTATCAATCGCTTGACCAGTGAGGGCTTTATATTTTTCTTTGTCAATTGCTTTAACATCCAAAATGACTAAATCTACATAATCTAAAATTTCCTCATAATCGTCACCGAAGCCTGAGGTATCTAAACATGTATGCAAACCATGCTTTTTACATTCCTTTAACGCTTCTAATAAAAATTTTGGTTGTTTAAGTGGCTCTCCGCCTGAAAATGTCACTCCGCCATCATCCCCAAAGTAAGGTACATATTTTAATATCTTTTTAACAAGCTCTTCCGCTGTCATTTCTATCTTTTTAACGCTTGTCCAAGTTTCTGGATTGTGACAATAAGCACACCTAAGCGGACAGCCCTGCATAAAGACAACAAATCTCACGCCCGGTCCGTCCACCAATCCCATAGTTTCAAAACTGTCAATATTTCCTTTAATCATTTTTAATTTCCTAACTATCTATTTCTATCTTGATGTATGGAAAGTTCTTGCAATTACTTCCTCTTGATGAGCGCGTGAAAGTTTGTTGAAGTTGACAGCATAGCCACTTACCCTGATTGTTAAATTTGGATATTTCCAAGGGTTGTTCATGGCGTCAATAAGTAGCGAACGATTGAGCACATTGACATTGATATGTTGCGCCTTTTGATCAAAATAACCATCCAAAATACTAACCAAATTCTTCACTCTTGCCTTATCATCCTTGCCAAGTGCGTCTGGTACTATTGAGAATGTGTTAGAAATCCCATCTTGACAGCAATCACAATATGGAATTTTTGCCACCGAGTTAAGCGAAGCAAGAGCCCCTGATGTGTCACGCTCATGCATAGGATTAGCGCCTGGGGCAAATGGCACGCCTGCACGCCTGCCGTCAGGAGTCGCTCCCGTCTTTTTACCGTACATAACATTTGATGTGATTGTAAGAAGTGACAAAGTCTTAATAGATTTCCTATAAGTCTTATTTTCGTCTAGACAAGCCTTAAACGCTTTAACAAGACTAACCGCAATCTCATCCACTCTGTCGTCATCGTTGCCAAACTTTGGAAAATCGCCAGCAATTTTGAAATCGACAATGACACCCTCATCATTTCTAATTGGGCTGACCTTAGCATATTTAATTGCAGAGAGCGAGTCAACAGCAACAGAGAAACCTGCCACACCGAACGCCATCAGTCTTTCAACATCCGTGTCATGAAGCGCCATTTGAATAGCCTCATACGCGTATTTATCGTGCATATAGTGAATGATATTCATAGCATCCACATAGGTTTTTGCCACAAGCTTCATAGTTTTAAGATAGTTTTTCCAAACTGTGTCAAAATTTAAAACGCTTTCCTTATTTTTCTTTAAGCCCTCTACGACAAGTACCCCACTCTTCTCGTCCACTCCACCATTAAGCGAATATAGAAGCGTTTTTGCTAAATTACAACGCGCGCCAAAGAACTGCATCTGCTTTCCAACCTTCATTGCGGAAACACAGCACGCAATTGCGTAGTCAGAACCATAGATAGGACGCATAACATCATCGCCTTCATATTGAATAGCGTCGGTTTTTATAGAAATCTTCGCGCAATAACGCTTAAAATTTGCTGGAAGTTTTGAAGAATATAGAATGGTCAAATTTGGCTCTGGTGAAGGATTTAGGTTGATAAGTGAGTATAAATATCTAAATGAATTTTTTGTAACTAAACTATGTTCGCCATCCAGCATACCACCAACACTCTCTGTAACCCAAGTTGGATCACCAGCAAAAATTTCGTCATACTCTGGCGTTCTCAAATGCCTTACAAGGCGTAGCTTTATGATAAATTGGTCGATGAGTTCCTGAGCATCTTTTTCAGTCATCAACTTTCTTTGCAAATCTCTTTCAATATAGATATCAAGAAAAGTAGAGGTACGCCCCAAACTCATTGCCGCGCCATTGTCCTCTTTTACGCCAGCAAGATAGGCAAAATATAGCCATTGCACTGCTTCATAGGCATTTTTAGCTGGCTTTGATATATCATAGCCATAGCTATTTGCCATCTCTTTTAGCTTATTGAGCGCTTTTATCTGTTCGGCAACTTCCTCTCTTAGTCTAATGTTTTCCTCAGAGGAAACATCAATTTTCGCATAGTCCTTTTGTTTAAATTCAATAAGTTTATCAACCCCATATAGAGCCACTCTGCGATAGTCGCCTATTATTCTTCCTCTGCCATAGGCATCAGGAAGCCCTGTTAAAAGCCCTGCTTTTCTTGCGCGTCTAATTTCTGGCGTATAAACATCAAACACGCCATCGTTATGTGTCTTTCTAAATTCCTTAAAATGCTTTTCAAGAGTTGGATTTAATTTTTTATTATACGCTTCAAGTGCTTTATCTGCCATTCTTGTGCCACCATAGAGATTGACAATTCTCTTTAATGGCTTATCAGTCTGCAAGCCGACAACAACTTCGTTTTTCTTATCAATATAACCTGGCTTAAAACTTGTTATGCCAGAAACAGCATCAAGTTCAACATCAAGTAAGCCTACCTTTGCCTCTTTATGCAAAAGTTTTTCGCATTTTTCCCATACCTTTTTGGTCTTTGACGAGATTGGAGATAGGAAACTATCATCTCCTTTGTATTCCTTATAGTTTGCTTTGATAAAGTCAGCAACATCAATATTCTCTTGCCATTTTCCGCCATTAAAGCCCTTGTAAAATCCGACTGTTTCTTCTTTCATAACATTCTCCTTTTGTTCTTAATTTTTTGCCAAAAACACATTATGTGGCAAATTTTATTCATCCTTATGCCTATATATTGTATAATATCTTAAATAATTAGTCAAATAAAATATAGAAGATTTAAAAAAATATGCATGAAAATTGCATATTTCTTTTTTTAAATCTCTTGTCCACTTGATGATAAAATATCATTTAAAACTTTGTATAAATCTTTTGAGGAGTTTTCTGTGTTGATGTAGAAGCATCTACCTTGAAACTTTCCGTCAATTCCGCGATAGATATTAAAGCCATAGCCATCCTCTTCCACCTTGATTGTCAATTCGTTGAAGCCTAAGCCATTAAACTCATAATAACCATCAAACTTAAAATTAAGAAAATAGCCGTCTTTAATCATCTTATCATATAGTTCTGGAAAGGTCACTCCTAGTGCTGGCGTGTCATAAGCATTTTCAATGTATTTTAAAAATTCCTCTTGTATGTCCGCCTTTTGTTCATCTGTAATCTCTATAACCTCTCCATTTGCGATAAAACTCATATCTCCATACGGAAAGACATCTAAAACTCCAAGTATTGCGCTCAACATCATTGGCACTCCTATTAAAGAAAACAATAATCTTCTCATAAATACCTCCACTATGCAAGGTAGTTTGTGAGAAAAACATATTTATATACAAACGACAATCGAAAAATTTTAAAATTCAAAAGTGAAGAAAATCTTTCGGTTTTCAGTGAAGAGGTTTGGCGCAGGACAAAAATTGAAATTAAGCGCAGTTGTGGCATTGCCCACTATCTTTAATCAAAGCCACTTTCCCTCCAACACCCGATTTTTACTACTCAAATCAATTTTCGATTTTGCGAGGGGAAGGGCTTTGCCCGGTGCGCACAAATCGAAAATCACATACAGGGAAGAGGACTAGGCGGAGAAACCAACGGAGTAGCCGTTAGAAAAGTTTACTTTTCGTGCCGGCGTTAAGCGAAGTTGGTGTCTGTCCTAATTTTCCGCAAACTGGCTATTATACAAATCTGCGTAGAAGCCACCTTTTGCCATTAACTCTTCATGGTTACCACTCTCGATAACATCGCCGTCCTTTAAAACAAGGATGATATCGGCATTTTTGATGGTGGAAAGTCTGTGTGCGATAATGAAGGATGTTCGCCCCTCCATAAGTTTATCCATCGCTTTTTGAATAAGCTCCTCCGTTCTTGTATCAACAGATGAAGTTGCCTCATCTAAGATAAGCATAGGATTGTTTGCCACCATAGTTCTTGCAATGGTAAGAAGTTGCTTTTGACCAGCTGAAAGATTGACGGCATCATCAATTACTGTGTCATAACCTTGTGGAAGCGTTTGAATGAAGTGGTCAACTCCAACACTTTTACAAGCTTCGACTATCTGTTCGTCAGTGACATTTTCTTTGTTATAGCGTAAATTTTCCTTTATAGTTCCTTGGAAAAGCCAAGTATCTTGAAGCACCATACCAAAGAGGTCGTGTATGTTTTCTCGGGTTAAATCTTTGATGGACTTACCGTCAATTCTTATATCACCAGAATTAATTTCATAGAAGCGCATAAGAAGATTTACAAGGGTTGTCTTTCCAGCGCCCGTTGGTCCGACAATCGCCACCTTTTCGCCCGCGTACACCTTGACTGAAAAATCCTTGATGATTATTTTATCTTTGGTGTAACCAAATTTTACATGGTCAAATTCAATTTCGCCCTTAACATCGGTGAGCATTTCCGTCTTTTTGTCCTCATTTTCAAGCTCTTTTTCTTCTAAAAACTCAAACACGCGTCCGCACGCAGCAGAAGTTGATTGCAAACTTGTGAGCGATTGCGCAATCTGAGAAAGAGGATTGGAGAACATACGCGCATAAATCATAAATGCTGCAATTGGTCCAAGCCCGATTGTGCCATTGGCTGCAAGCACTGCACCGACAACACACACAGCAACAAACGCAAAGTTACCTACAAAGCCCATAATGGGCATCATAGCATTTGATAAAAATTGTGACTTCCAAGCGCTTGTATAGAGCTTTTTGTTAATCTTTGCAAATTCTTCGCCTTTATCTTTTTCCGCATTAAATAACTTTATTACATTATGCCCAGAATATACCTCTTCAATATGAGCATTTAAGTCACCTAAGTTCTTTTGTTGCATGATGAAGTACTTTTGAGATTTCGATAGGCAAATTACAATTATCAAAAAGCCGATAAGTGTAGCGCCAATAACTGTGAATGCCATTATCCACTGTGTCACAAACATAGCAATTATAACACCAACAAAAAGAATTATATTGGAAAATAGACTGGACACAGACTGGTTCATTGTCTGACCTATTGTGTCGACATCGTTTGTTACACGGCTTAATGTGTCACCATATAGATGTGTGTCAAAATATTGAAGTGGAAGTTTATTTATCTTCCAAGATATATCATCTCTAAACTTAAAGACTATTTTTTGTGTGGCTGTTGCCATGATAAAATGTTGAAAATAGCCAAGAACTGCCATAAATAAAGCAAGGGTTAAGATAGTGAGCGCTGTTCTTGTCACAGCATCTAAATCAATACCTCCGCTCATAAGCCCGCCTGAAATAAGTTCAGTGAGGTCACTTATAAGATTTGGTGATATGATTTGGCAGACAACGGAAATTGCCCCTAAAATAAGAGAAATCCCTATAAGCCAATAGAATTTTTTGCAATATTTTATGAGTTTAACCATGGACTTTTTAAACTGTCCTTTTACTGGCTTTTCTCCTGTCATCACATGCCTACTCATTGTAATTCCTCCTCAGATAACTGCGACAAGGCAATCTCTTTATAGATTGGACAATTTTTGAGTAACTCCTCATGCGTGCCGATTCCTACCATATTGCCACTGTCAAGCACGATAATCTTGTCGGCATCTTTAATTGTACCAATGCGTTGTGCCACAATAAACTGAGTTGTGCCTTCGGTATGTTTTTTAAGTGCCGTTCTTAGCCTTCTGTCCGTTTTGAAGTCCAGCGCTGAAAAACTATCATCAAAGATGAAGATATCTGGCTTTCTGGCAATCGCACGCGCAATAGAAAGTCGCTGTTTTTGTCCACCAGAAACATTAGTTCCGCCCTGAGCTATGCGAGCTTCTATTCCTCCCTCCATTTTGGAAACAAAGTTTGAAGCTTGCGCAATTTTTAAAGAATTTCGTATCGTTTCCTCATCTGCATTGTTGTCACCAAAATCGACATTGGATTTTACTGTTCCACTGAACAGCACACCGCGCTGAGGAGTATAGCCTATCTTTTTATTTAGCGTTTTGCAGTCGTAATCCTTAACATTCACGCCATCAATTAAAACTTCTCCCTCGGTTGCGTCATAAAGCCTTGGAATAAGGTTGATAAGCGTGCTTTTACCGCTTCCTGTTGAGCCTATGAACGCCACCGTTTCCCCTTTTTTGACGCTGAACGAAATATTCTTTAACACATATTCGTTGGCATCTGCATATTTAAAGGAAACATTTTTAAACACCACATAATCGTCACTTCCTACTGCTTCGTCATAGAACTTTTCGTCTTTAAAGTCGCCTGAGATTATGGAGTTGTGAGTGGAAAGTACTTCATTAATTCTGCGTGCAGAAACAAGAGAACGCGGAAGTAAAATAAAAATTATGATAAGGAGCATGAATGCCATAACAACCTGCATTGCATAAGAGGTGAATACCATCATATTCGCAATGTCAACTGCATCCTCAACAATGTAAGCTCCAATCCAATAAATAGCAAGCGTGAGTCCTGTCATTATGAGTGACATACCTGGGTTCATTATAGCCATAATGCGGTTTGCAGAAAGATTATTTTTGGTAAGAGCTGAGTTACACTCATCAAACTTATCATTTTGATATTTCTCTGCATTTGAAGCGCGGATTACTCTGATACCTGTCAAGTTTTCACGCGTTACGCGGTTAAGATTATCGGTTAAAGTTTGAATTTTCTTAAACTTAGGAACAGCAAAGAAAAATACTATAAGCGTTACTATGATAAGCGCAACAACTGCACCAGCTGTTGCCACCGACCATTCCCAACCTTTACCGACAATTGTCACTATCGCCCAAACTGCCATAATAGGAGCTTTTATGAGCGACTGAGTTCCCATAGCAAGAAGCATTTGAATATTATTGATATCGTTTGTGGTTCTTGTAATCAAACTTGCTGTTGAAAACTTATTGAGCTCAGTAAGTGAAAAACTTTCAATCTTACCATATAGCGCAAAGCGAAGATTTGCAGATAATCTCGCGCTTATCTTTACCACAAAGAAGTTGACAATTACCGCTGAAAGCAAACTCCCAACCGCGCAGGCAAGCATATAACCGCCATTTACTAATATTTCATTTACGCGGTTAGGCATGTTAGGGGTTTGAAGATACTCGATAATGTTCGCCATATAGTTTGGAAGTTCCAAATCTAAATAGACTTGTAACACCACCAAGCATAAAATGAAGAAAAGATAAAGATAATCAATCCATTTTAAATACTTAAATAATTTAAACATATTCGCCTCTTTTAATTGTTGTTTTACACATTCATTTTAAAGCACTACTACATATCTATAATGATATAATGAATTACCCTTATTCATTATACAACGCCAATTTAAACTATATTTAAACTTTAATAAATTTTTATATAAATTTAAATCGAAAATTCAGATATGTAAATATTTAACCTATATATAGTTGAAATTTACAGCATACCAATTTTATCATTTTCCAAAATTTTTAGCAAGCAAAAATCACAAAATACTGCGATTGATTGTCAATAAATTATATGGAAAAAAGAAAAAAAACTTATGAAAAACACATAAGTTTTTTATGCAAAATTCTCAAATATTTCCACTACTTTCTGACCATTTAAGAGTTGGTGCAGTGCCCTCTTTAATATTCCATATCTCTTCATCAAGGTCAAAGGTATTAGAAAATTCACTTTCGCTACTATATACCTTGGAATTTTGTGGATTTTGCGCTAAAAGGTCATTTGTATTCTTAGAATAATAAATATTATTCCCTGTAAAAGCGAAAGAATTTTGAATTTTACCTTCCTCATATCTTCCAACAATAGCACCAAACTCGGCATTGATATTGACATTGCTATACGATTTTTCAATCACACGATTACGCCTGAAAAACTCTCCTACAAGTCCGCCGACATCATTTATTCCGCCATTAACTAAAAGTGCTCCTTGTGCATACGAATTTTCGATATCGCCACGATTTAATCCAACAAGTCCGCCAATATTAGAGTTGTCTATTGTGGCATCTAAATTAGTATAAGAAAAACTTTCTTCAATCACACCACCATTGTTTTCGCCGACAAGCCCGCCAATATTGCCTTCTCCTAAGACTGTCCCAGAAAGACTTGCATAAGTTTCTCTTAAGATAGCGTCTTCTCTCATGTTGCCGACAAGCCCACCTAAGGTCACTTTCCCTCTAATATTTACCACAAGCTCCGCAGTTGAATGGAAGATTTCTCCGCCACGCATATCTCCAACAAGTCCACTAGACACTCCCTCGCCTTGAAGTTGTATATTTGCTTTAACGGAACAATTTTCTATCTCTCCATTTAACACTTTTGCTATACCATAAAATTCTGTGCCGATATAGTCTATAAACTCCACATTTAAATTGCTTACTTTTCCATCTAAATTTTGAAAGAGAGCTTTTGAAGAAAGATTATAAACCCTATGCCCGCCACCGTCTATCTCACCATAAAAAGTAAAAGGTGTCCAATTTGTTTCAGCCATGTCAAGGTCAGTAACAACCAAAATATTGGCATATTTTGCATTGTGGGCAAGGGTGGAAAATTCCTTAGAGGTTTTGGCTTCAAGATTTGGTGGAGAGATATAAAAGCCAATTAACATCAAAAATAAATTTACAATTCCAAGCGCAAAGAGGACTAACCTTGCGATGCGATAAAATTCTGTCGTATTTTTCTTAGCAAGGTTATAGATAAATGCGCCGATACCAAGAAGAACAGATAATAGCGTTAAGATAATGACTGCATCCTGAGAAATCCAAAGATACATCCCCTTTGGAAAGACTAAAACAAAGATAAGTAGTATCGTCACAAGAAGCATAGGCGCATAGCATAAGCATCCAAGCAAAGTTAAATCTCTCTTTTTCTTACGCCTTGCCACCTCTTCGTCTGTCAAATACTTATCTTCGCGTGATTTTGCCTCCTTAACAACAGTACCATAGCGCTCCTCTTTTATGGCAATATCAGCTAAACTTATAGAGCTATCAAGCGTCAGCTCCATAGCAGAAAGCCTGTTTTCAATTTTATCTACCACTTCCAAATAATCATCAAAATTGTTGGCACTATCAATCTTTTCGAAGTAGTTTTCAAAGGCATGAATTTGTGCGCGGTAATAATCTACCGTCTTTTTATCAATAACCTCATTTAAAAGCTTGTCATTCCTTGCGATAAACTCTTGTAGTTTTGCTTTAAGCTTTATCTTATCTAATAACTCATTACGGAATATTTTTTTAGCACTATTTGTGTTGGCATTTGCAACAATTTGAGCATAATGCTCCGCTTCTTCCTCGCTAGCATAACTAAGCACACTTGACCAATCGTCTAACTCCGAAATTTTGACATTTGTGGTGAGTAGCTCCGCCTCGCTTCTTGCATGAGCCTTAATCTCTATAAGTTCCCAATAAAGAGAGGCATTTTTCTTATCATTGCCTATCGCAATACTTATATACTTCTCCGAAAGTCTGAAAAATCCATGCGCCTTTAAAAACTTGGCAATCTTAATAAGTGCAACTTGCGGATTATCATAATAGGAAAGATAGTAATCAAGTTGACGCTCCGCGCTATCTATATCATAGAAGCACACCTCTAATATTAAGTCTATCAGGTTGTTTAAAAAGCCGTCTTTTTGCTCTTCTGAGCAAAATTGTAAAACATTCTTAACTTCCTTATCATCACGAAAATTAAGCTTATCTTCCACCGTTTTAAAATGGTGCATAAAGAGCGCATACAAACTTGGAGCATGGCCATTGTTTAACTCTAAAATCTTGTTATAATATTCTTCATCACCAGATGTTTGTGCGATTTGAAAATAAAAATTTATAAGCTCATCCCCACTTAATGCCTTTTCCACACATTCAATAAGAGCCTTATTCCCTGTTTCAATCGCCTTTTCCTCAGCATTTTTTAAAAACTCTCCTCTAAAAGTATTGTCATACGGAAGTAAAAATGGAAGATATGTTACATAGTCGTCAGCGTCGTTTTCTTTGACCACTAGTTCTTCCCAACGATTTAAAAAGTTATTAGCAAATTCCTTGTCAGAATATTTTAAAATATCTTCTAATAGTTCTTTGTTTTTAAAGTTATCTAAACTTGTAAAAAATTCTTCTATGGTTCTAATCTTTTCCTGACATAACAATGAAGCGAAATAGATTTCCCCACGATTTTCCGATTTTTCTTCATCTATCAGCCTCTCAGCTGTCGAAAAATCACCATTTTTAAGGCTATAATAAATCCATTTCGTCTTATTCTTATCTGAAAGTGGAATGTTCTCCACATTGTAATGCCCTAGTTCCTTCGAAGAAACAGGTTTTGGGCTAGCTACTGTTGGTTCTATCTTTTCCACTGTGCGTTTTTCAAGAGTAACCTTCTCGTTATAATCTCTTTCTAACGCTTTTTTTACATAATTTGTTAAATCTAAGATATAAGAAAGATTATTGACAGACAAAAGCACCTGTAAAAAAGGAAATATTTTTTTTATACTGTCAAGTGCCACTTTCTTTTCATCATAGATGATGATAAAGGAAGAAGGAAAGCGCTCCTTTATCTCTATTCTATAAATAAAGCGATCATAAAGATTTTTGATTTTAGGAGCTACTAAGTCCTTCTCATCTTCAACTAAAAGCACTTCGCTCTTAGCGGTGGAAACAGCTTGAAATAGACGCGCTTCAAGATTGCCCTTTTTTGCATCTTCTCTAATAAAGGTGTTATATTTACTAAGCGCTTCTTTAACCTTATCATAGTTTTTAGACTTTGGATTTGCATTAAACACAACTTCATAAGGTGGAATTTTGTTTTCTAAAAACTCCTTTCGAACGCCCTCAACAAACTCCGCTTGCTCCTCATAGCTTTTCGCTATTTCCTTTGGAGCATATTCCACTGCTTTTTTATAATCTTCATCTTCAAAATAGGAAGGTATATATTTGCCGAAAAAAGACGGATAGCGCTTGCCACCCTCCTTGCTGACAAAATATACTACCCTATTTCTCGCCTGCAATCTGCCGTAATATGCTTCATAAGATTTTGGATAGAGGGAGAGAATTTTGCTAAATTCATTTTCTGCACTGTCAAACTTATATTCTCTAAGTTTCTCATAAGCTCCAACAATCAGGATTTCTTCTTCACTACTAGAATATTCATCGACATAGATAGTTCCACAGAACAAGCATTTATACATGTTCTGCCCTACCTCGCTATATCGCTTTCCTCCACAATTCTTACAAACTCTTTCTCTCATCTTACTTTTTCTTTCTTGAAACAAGACTATTTATTTCAGCGTTAAATTTATCAAACAACTTCAAATCCGCCTCTGTGACACTTGGCGGAAATACCTTTAAAACATTGTCAAAGTCAGCATTTGTAATTTCTACCACTCTATCTTCTTCAATCGCCTTTAAAAGAGGCTCATCCTTTGCTCTGTCGCAAAGTTCATCTATATCTGCGCCGCTGAACATCTCCGTCTTTTCAACTATCTTATCTACATTAAAGTCCTTATCGACAGGCACATTCTTCATGCTCTTTTCAATCATAAATTTGCGTGCTTTGGCATCAGGAAGAGGAATATATATCTTTTGCGAAAAACGCCCAGAGCGAAGCACTGCGCTATCTATATCCCATGGCCTATTTGTTGCGCCAAGAAGAAGGAGGTTAGGATTTTTGCCACTAAATCCGTCCATCTGCGCCAAAAATTCATTTACGCGTTTATCATTGTGAGTATCTACCCCGCGCTTTCCAAGCAAACTGTCCATTTCATCTATGAAAATTATTGCCCTATCTTGCTTATTCGCCTCTTCGAAAAGAGCATTTATATTTTTCTCACTTTCTCCGACCCATTTTGAAACAATATCAGAGCCTTTAACAGAATAAAATTTTGCGTGAGCCTCGCACGCGATAGCTTTTGCAATCATCGTTTTTCCTGTGCCAGGAGGCCCATAAAGAAGCACTCCTCCGCCAGTCTTTTTATTGTAAAGTTTATATTTATCAGGATAAAGATATGGATTTATCATCCTAATCTTTATCGCCTTTTTAACATCTTCTAAGCCAGCCACATCAGAGAAATGGATGTTTGGAATTTCTGCCGATTTCCACTTTTTAATGTCCTCGTCACCACTGTCCTTTTCCTCTTTCTTCTTCTCCTGCATGTTGGATGACAATTCCACAATTCGCCTAGCTCGCTTCATCCTTGCATCGCGAAGAGCGCCCTTGCTAGCTTTTGCTAGCTTCATCATGGTCTCGCCTGCAAGCATAAAGTTACGCTTAGCAAGCGTATAGTTCCCTTTCTCTTTTGCTTCTTTGCCCTTTTGCATATAAAGGTTAAAGGTGTCATTTAGAAGTTCGATATCTTCCACAATTTCTCCTATGCTTCATTGTCGATTTTCTTTTTTAACTCTTCAATCTCTTTGTCAATATCTTCGTTTGACGCCTGTTCACTAGATGAAGCTTCCATTATGAATTTTTCAAAGTCATCTGCTGAGATATCTTTGCCGTCCTTTGCCTTACCAGCAGACGCAAAGCTCTCTTGGCTTATCTCCATAAAGGAATCAATCTGCTCAGTCTGAGTTTCAACAGCTGTGATTGCCTCTTCAAACTGTGCCTGTATTTTTTCAAATTCCTTAGCGTCAGCAAGCTTACTCATCTCTTTGCTAATCACGCTCATACCCTTTAAAAATTCGGTTGTCATCATGGTGACATCACGCATTTGAGCTGTGATTTCAAAATTTAAAAGCATCTCCTGTGCACGCTTTTGCTGTTGAACAGTCATGCGGTAACCAGAAAGCGCCAAATTAAATTGAGCATCAAGATTTTTCTCCTTCGCTCTCTTTGCCGCGTCAATAAACACCTTCTTCTGCTCCTCTAACCTTGCAATTTGCTTGTTCATCGAATTTACTGTGCGCTTAACAAGCATCTTCTTTTGAATTTCCTTTTGTTGTTTAGTTTTAAAAAGTCCCATTTTTTATTCCTCCATCTTTGCTTTTTTCTTTTTTGTTTTATCTTCACTCGTGCCAATCATCTCTTCATCTTTTAAAGCACCTTCCTTTTCAAAGGTAGATAAAAGTTCCTCATCTTCCCTTTTAAGTCCATAGATACTTTCGTTTTTATCATAAGCACCTTGTATTTCAGTGAAGAGATCATCCGCGCTTGTAAGTACATCCTCTGACGCTATTCTTGTTTCTAGCGCCTTATTTAAAAACTTTGCCAAGCCCTTCTGGTCAGCAAGAAGTTCTGAAAGTGGTACCTTCGTCTTTGTCTTAAAAAATGTGTTGGAGTCATAGGCATCTTTAAGCTTGTTCATAAGCCGTATGTTGTATAAGAGATACATACCCCTTTGCACAATGCTTGCCTTTTCCTCTTTTAGATGATTTATCTTTTTCGCGTAAAAAAGTCTTAAATCCTCTGTCTTTTCAGTTTTTCCTTTTTCGAGTAGTGCGTCAATCTCCTTTTGCTTTTGCATAATCTCCGCTTCCGCAGTGCGCTCCTGCCTTTCAAGCTCGCAAATGGAATTTACTAAATCCTCTCGCACTATATTCTTAAATTTGTTTCTTTTAAACGGCCACCACATAACCTCTCCTTTTTAGTAATTATCTCCCTCATGGAGCTTTAAAACTTCACTTAAAAGATTTTTATATATTGCCTTTTTTGTTTCATCAGCACATTCTAGCGCCTTTTCATATTCCTTTAACTTCACAATGTCCTTGTATAAAGTGGCATTTGATTTTAAAGCCTCTTCACGCCTAATTTTAAATTTGCTAAGCATAAGCCCAAAGTAGGCATCCGCACAGGTCGGGTCGGCAAGTATCACCATATCAAAGTTGGTTTCGGCAAGTCCAAAAAGCCCGTCCTCTAAGTTTATGTAACCGAGTTTAAGTTCGTTTAGAACACTCTCGCTGTTTTTGCAATTTTTATCCACCGAAAGTTCTCGTTTCATGCCTCTTTTGTCCTTTGTGCGATATAGCCTTCCACTTCTTCGATCATACGCCAGATTGTTTCGCTGTTCTCATCTTTGCTTATTTCAATCTTCATATCATCAAGGCGCGCCAAAATTTTCTCGTCTATCACTTTTATCTTTTCATTTTTAACAGGGTTCAAAAAGCGAATAATCTCTTTTAGAGAAGATAATTTATTCTTTAATTTTTCGTTTGTCTTAACAAGCTCAACCATGCTTTCTAAATTCTGCACAGCTTTTTCAATTCTACGCTTGCTTTCCACAACATCACTACCCTCTGTCATCTTCTTTTTAGGATATTTTAGCTCCCTCACAAGGAAAAAGATGGCAAGACCAACAATTATTACCGCTATCGCTATATAAACATACATCATTCCGCCCATAAACACCTCCTAAAATTTTTGCCCACAAAAACTACAAAATTTAGCGTCAGCCAAATTTTCAGCATGGCATTTTGAACAAATCTTTTCCTGCTTTGTCCCACAGTTATAACAGAATTTAGCATCAGATGACAATTTCGTATTACAGTTTGGACAAACTTTTTCTTCTCGGGCTATTAGTTCGTCATCAAAGATGACATTTGAGATATTAAGTGAAAACACCATAATCCCGTAGTCACGCTCAAAGATAGTTGAAATCCTTTTTAATGCAATGCCCGCTATTTTCTGCCTCTCTATAAAAATTTGGTCGTATGCTACATTGTTTTCTGCCACATACTTTGAAAGCACATCTCCTATCTCTGCAACTAGCCTTGACATCAACCTCTCTTGAAGAGCGTCTGCCGTCAAATCGCTTTCAGCGCCAACAAGATACAAAAAGCACTTTCTAGGGTCAGATACCTGAACTTCAAACTCGCCACTCATTCCAATCTCATAAGTTTTTTTAAGCACCGGGTCAAAGAGAGTTAATTTGTTTGGTGTCCCCCAAAGTAGTTTTAATTTTGCCGTTTTAGACACAAAGATTATTTCAAGCATTGCGCCCTTTTCAAAATCTACAATCTCCGAAAGTTTATATCTGCCCTTAGACAGCGTTTGAAGCATCTCGCCGTTATAAATTATAAGCGCGCTATGAGTTTCTGGCACTATCAAGGTTGTTTTTGGCGAAATTTCATTTACAACAATTCGAGAAAATAGTTTTTCATTCGTTCCGCTATACTTAATTAAATCCACCCGTCCTTGTCCTTTTTATAATCTCAAATTTATTATAACAAATAAATTAAAAAAAAGACAAGTAAAAGAGAAAAATAACTAAACTAATAGCCTTTTTTGTTTTT
>DVLK01000033.1 GCA_018715545.1 Candidatus Caccovivens faecavium
AATGTAAATACCCTTTTTGAAAAAATTTTCTGAGTATAATACTTTTAAATATTCATGCGAAAATATAAGTGTTTTGTCTAATTTGTACGAATGCGAATAATTTTCTTTAACGTTTACATTCTACATTAAATTTTTGTCTTTATCTCACTGTAATGGCAATAATGAAAGTAGGTGACTATGGTTTTTAGTAGATTGAAAAGCGGCGCGTTTATCCTTTTAATAAGCGGAATTATTTGTAAATTTTTGGGAGCTTTCTTCCGCCTTCCGCTCACAAATATGCTTGGAATTGAAGGGATTGGCATCTTTCAACTTGTGATGTCGCTCTATTCCTGCGCGCTTGTTCTTACTTCTGGTGGCGTCAGTGCCTCGCTTTCAAAACTGATAAGTTCTGCGCGAGCAAATGAGCGAACGGAAAAAATCTCTCATTATTTCAAGCAAGCGCTCTTTACTTCTGTGGGTATCGGACTTCTAATCGGCTTAGTCTTTGTTATTTTTGGCAGATATATTGCGCTATTCCAAAACATTGCAATCGCGTCAAGTTACTATCTATTCATTTTGATGCTACCGCTTGGTGCCGGACTTGCCACTCTTAGAGGTTTTTTTCAGGGTTATCAAAATATGCTACCAACTGCGATAAGTCAAGTAGTGGAACAGGTGTTTAAGTTCATATTTGGTCTACTTTTTGCCTACTATTTCTCTAAAATCGGCTTGACAGAAGGTGTATTTGGCGCGTTTTTAGGCGTGACGATAAGTGAGGCGGTGGCGCTACTATACCTAGTTATTCACTATTCGATTAAAAATAAGAACAAAAAAGAGGTATATAGCAGGGAATATTCAAGAATTCTTCGAAAGGAATTTAATTCTGCCCTCTTTCCGCTCACCTTTTCGGCAGCAGTGCTTCCGATTGTCAATGCATTTGAGGGGCTGGTCATCATTCCAAGGCTAATGCACGGCGGACTAACCTCGCAGGTTGCGACAGAACTCTACGGCTTGCAAGCAGGTGTTGTGGGCGCGCTTCTCAACTTTCCGCTTATCATCTCCATCGCCGTGACGACCTCTCTTCTTCCAAACATTTCCTATCACATCTCGCGCGGTGACGGCGGAAAGAGAATAATCGAAAACGGACTTAAAATTCTTCTCTATTTAATACTTCCGACCACCTTTGGCATAGTGGCAATTTCTAAGCCAGTTTTTGCCTTTATGTATAGCGACATGACCTCTTCCATGCAGGCAGTGGCGTTCAATTTGATGTTCTATGGTGCGTTTTCCATCATCTTTACGGCGATTATGCAGTTTGTCATCATGCTTTTGCAAGCGAACGGCGAATTTAACTACATTCTCTTAATCACAGTGCTTGGCGGTATCGTCAAAGCTGGGCTTTCTTTTTCGCTGGCGTCAATAAATTCCATCAACATCTATGCCATTCTTTTAGGTAACATCGCCATGACAACCATTGTGTGTCTACTAGGGCTGTATCGGCTTAAACATATCGTAGCTTTTTCGCTACCATTCATGCAAATCTTAACGCTTATTTTCGGCACATTTTTGATGTATATTGCCGTCTATACCTTTGTGGCGTCTTCCTATTTTTCGCCGATTGTCAACATAATACTTGGCATATTTATCGGAGTTATCATATATTTGGTGCTGACAATTTCCTATCTTATTAAACTTTTTCCAAAATATCGAACAAAAGTGTTTAAAAAGGCAAAATAATGAGAAACATCCTTTTAGGAGGAAATTATGAATAAACAAGAAATGATTTCGGTGCTTTCAAAGAAAACGGAAGTGTCAAAGGAAAAATGCGAAAGGGTGATTGATGAGTTTAAAAATTTAATTCTTGAAGTTTGTAAAAAGGGCGAGGAGATAAACTTACGCAACTTTGGGCGCTTCAAAATGCAGGAAACAAAAGAGAGAAAGTTTATTAATCCACAGACCAAACGATACTACATCTCTCCGCCAAAGAAAATCATCTCCTTTAAAGGCTACAAAAACTTCAAATACGCCGAACAATAAAAAGAGTGTATTGTTTTATGTCTAGAACGAGAAAAGGAACATATTGAAATTTAATGTCAATATGTTCCTTATTTTTTTAATTATTAAAATGTGTTCAGTTTATGATTTACCAAATAAAATATATTTAAAATTTAAATAATTTTCATAAACGTTTTGAAATGATTGAAGATTTATATATAATAAAATTAAGGACAAATATGGGTAATTTAAGGGAAAGTATCAAAGAGAAGGAAGCAAATATTTTTAATATTGAAAACAACGATGAGCAAAGAAGGCTTCAATCACAACAAAAACTTCTTTATGATTTTGATATGGAAGTATATCAAAAGTTTATCGATAAGAATAAGCCTATAAATATTTTAGACTTGGGATGTAATGATGGCAGGGTAGGGCTTTCTAGATTTAAAAATTTTAAAATCAACAAATATCTAGGCCTAGACATAATAAATTATCCTTTAAACTCGCAAATAAATAATATATTTTTCGAACAAGTAGATTTAGAATGTGACGAAATCGAAACAAAATTAATTGAATATATGCAAAGATATGATATCGATAAATTCGATGTGATAATTGCTTAAAGTTATAACAAAATTTTGCAGGAAAGGCGGTGTGTTTTTTATAAGAAACATTGATGATGGATTTAATGTTTGCTATGGTTCAAAAATGTTTGAAAAGGCTATGTCTTTTTTAGATAAAACAAGGTTTACAGGTTATAGATATTCAGGGCGTCAAATACCAAGTTTTCTTACTCGAGCAGGAATCGAAAATTTTGCATTAGTAAAAACGGGCATTGACAATATTAGAATGACAGAAGAAATGAAATTAAATTTATTTTATGCAATTATTGATTTTATATTGAATTCACTAAAAAAGGAAAAAGAATATAACATAATTTCAAAGGTCAATTTAGAAAGGTTAGATTGGCTTCAACAAAATTATGAATTATTGAAAAATGATTTTTTGAAAGAAACATTTTTTATACATTTTGGATTTATGTTTTATGTTGCTAAGGTGTAAGTTATGATAGTGATAAAAGAGTTGGATAGTAAATTCATAACTCAACTTTATGATTTACAAGAAGAAGTTTTTAAAGAAGGTTATAACGAAGATTTATTGAGGCATAACAGCCTTGAAGATTTTAATCGAATTTTTAACTATAAGCATACGATAATTGGCATTTTTTATAACAACCAACTTGTATCTTTTGGAATTTTGTATATTTCAGATAAAAATGAGATTTTATCTTCAAACGAATTGAAAATATTATCGCGCTTGTGCGGAGAGAAAAAAGAGATTTTATATGTAGGAGTTGTAAAACTTATAATAGTAAAAAAACAGTTTAGAGGAAAGGGTTATCAAAGGCAAATTCTTGCCTGTTTTGAAAAATTTGCTTTATCAAACAACATTAATTTGCTTATAGCGTCTGTTTCTCCTTTAAATATTTATAGTTTAAACAACTTTCAGATGATGGGTTATGTTAAGTATAAGATGAAAAAGTTGTATGGAGGACACAAAAGAATTATATTTTATAAATTTATAAATAATGTAATTAACTAACATCTAATTTTGACCCGAAATTTGACCCAAATTTTTGAATTTTTTTGGGTCAAAGAAAAAAGCGCAATCTATATATTGATTGTGCTTTTCCTAAATACTGCTACATATTGTATCTTTGGTGGCCTGCCCGAGCTTTAAGCCCCGGATTAAATGTAAAAAAATAAAACTGTGAAAGGTTTAATATAAATACTGACGAGACGAACTAAAAAAGTAGCGACCAACTCGCCAATGAAATGCGAGTTGCGTTTGGT
>DVLK01000034.1 GCA_018715545.1 Candidatus Caccovivens faecavium
ATTAAATTATTTTAAACATCATGCGCCTCAAATACTTCGCGGACAGTTGTCTGGCTATTTTAAGGGAGAAAAATTTGCATTTATTAAAAAATTCTTGCTCAAAAGAATGTCATTTAACAAAAATGTTAGCGAACCAAATTTTATTTCTTATGACGCCACAACTTTGCCAAATCGTTTTGTCAGAAAGTATAAACGCCTGCCACTGCTTGCATGGACAATAAGAAGTAAAGAGGATTATTTAAAAACAATAAAATACTGTGATAATATAATCTTTGAAAACTTTATTCCTGAAATATAAAAAATTTTGAGACGCAATAAAATAAAACATAATCATAAACAAATATACTAAATAACAAAATATGGTGTATTATTCAATGCATAATACACCATATTTTATTCTAATTGTTCAATTTAATGATTATTTTCTGTTGATATTTTATAGTGGCAAGTCTTTCTTTTCAAATCTAAACACGCCTATAATAAATGTTACAATAGCAATACTTGCAAGAATAGCAAATTTCCAAGCGAAACTAATCGTACCATTTAATATCGAAACAGTATCAAAGAGCGAGATAATGGAGAAGTAATTAAAGACATTCATCGCATCAATTCTCATTGCTGAAGGAACAACATTAGAACCAAACAATCCCAATATTGTGCAAACAAGCATGAATATGCTAAGCCCACCACCTATCGACATAGAATATTTCGACCTGTTGAATATTGCAGAACACATGAAGCAATAACCTGCAAAGGCAAACATGGTTAAAAACGCACCCAAGTTAAAGAGACATATCTCTGCAAAGTTGATGGCAAAGTTATTTCCACCAACAACCCAAATTGAAATTACGCTTGTTACTGTCACCAAAATGAACATGGCAAGTAACGAAAGCATAAGATAAGCCATTTGTGTGCAAGCTACTGTCCTTCTCTTTGTTGGAGTGGAAAGAACATAAGCCATAGAACCTGAATCTACCTGCCCTGCTAGAAGTCCATTTGCCACCATGATAACAAATACCATAGGAAGCAACAAGCCTGCAATGCGATAGAAGATTGAGCCAATGATAAGTCCGTATATATCCATATTGCCAAGTTCTTCAAGAGCCTCTGCCACCTTCTCAGGTATTTGGTCGGTTATGCTTGCAGACGCCTGCTCTTTTGCATAAGCCTTAATCTCAGCATCTGTCATTTCGCTTCCCGTAAGTTCATCAATCCAAAGCTCATAAGTGCTTATTGCGGTATTTGCAAGCACCTTTGCAGCAACTGCATATTGCTCAGCGTTTGAGATTTCCTCTTCTGTTGGAGTTTCGCTTGTGATGAATTGATTATATGTTTGTGTATAAATCATATTGATAACATATTCGTTAGCCTCTTCTTTAAACACCTCTTCATCATAGACAAATCCCTCTTCCTGAGATTTTTGTTCATAGGAGTTGATAGCAGTGTTTGCAAGTTCCACCGCCTGCGCTGCGTAGCCCTCAGCTACACTCGCCTCTTCACCTTGTGAAATATAAAGATTATAAGCGGTAATTCCTGCATATTCAACAAAATTATCTTTTATTGACGCCTTCGCAGTTTCTACAAAATCTGGACTTGTAGCAGACAAATCAGGATTATCATCATAAGCCATTAATATGATATAGATAAATTGACCTAATTCTTCGTCTGACATCTCTTGAAATTCTGCTGGAAGATAATCTCCTAAACTTTTAATAGTAGCCACTAATTCATCAACCGTTTCTTCTTTTATCGAAACAAGTGCCTCGCCTGTTGGTGCTTGCCCGTTTGCTGTGGTATATTCGTTAATTTTCTGCTGATAACTTGAAGTAATCATTCCCCAAGCAATCCCCATGTAACCTTCAAGCCCTTCGCTTTCTAATGTATCCGCAAATTTAATTGATAGATTGTAAGCCTCATAACTATCCACCGAATTTTCTTTGAGATAACTCTCTTGGTCAGCCTGCGTAAAGACATCTTTTAATGAATCACGAATATCATTTATAGCCAAGCTTCCAAGCACGATAATAACAATTGCAAGCATAACGCAAGTGGCAACAGTTACGCATAGCCATTTAACCCAATTTGCTTTCATTGACTGCTTAAATAGTGCTTTACTAAAATGCATTTTTCCCTCCTTTTACTTCCTTCTCAAGAATATCTCTAAAATGCTTTTCAAGATTGAATTTGACTTCTGTTATAAATTTTAGTTTATATTTTGATAATGATTTGAAAAGCCTATTTATCTCACTATCATCAATCTGCACTGTCACCTGATAATATTTTTCTTGGTCGCGAATTATTTTATATTTTAGCTTTTTGAATTTCAAATAATCTTCCTTATCCAAAAACTCTATTTTATATGACTTTATTGTGGAGCTTTTTAATGCATTCACATCGGCAATATCTATTATTTTGCCATCATAAATGAGAGCAACTCTATCGCAGGTTTCTTCAAGCTCATCAAACATTTGACTGCTCATAAGAATAGTTTTTCCTTTCCTTTTTTCTTCCAATATCAATTCAAGAAATGTTTCTCTCATAAGCGGGTCAAGCCCTGTGGTTGGCTCGTCTAAGATGAGAATATCCTTATCCGCCATAAGTGCCGCAACAATAGCAGTCTTTTGTTTCATACCTTTACTCATTCGCTTTAAATTAGCTGATGGGTCAAGTTGCAATCTTTTAATAAGCTCATCTGCCTTATCCATACTTTTTAAGCCAAGAAGCTCCGCCTGTGCTTTTAAAAACTCAATACCAGTTGTTAAATCTGGAAAGGCAATCTCGCCCGGAATGTATGCCACACTCTCTTTAATTTTGCAAGCATCTTTCCATGCGTCCATGCCAAGCACAGTCACTGTTCCATTCTTTGGCTTAATAAAGCCCATAATATGCCTTATAGTTGTTGTTTTGCCACTGCCATTTGTGCCAACAAAACCAAAAACTTCGCCTTTTGTTATAAAAAAGCTTATATCAAAAATTCCTCGCCCTCCGCCATAGTCTTTTGTGAGGTGCTCTGCCTTTATCACTTCTTCCATTTCAGCATACCTCCATAATCTTTATCTTCCCTATAGAAAGTCATAAAGTAATCTTCCAAAGTGAGCTTTAATTCGGTAAAAGATTTAATTTTGTAATTCACTAACATTTCTATAAAATCGTTTACTTGCTTATCATTGACTGCAACATGAACCGAAAGTTGATTTTTAAATATCTCTTTAACACCAAATTTTACCACTAAATCTTCTTTAAATTTAGCTTTTGGAAAGGATTTAACGAAGTTTTCTAAATCTTCTAAATTATTAAATTTAATATCATACACCTTGTTTTCGTTGTGCTTGATGAAATTTGCATTGAAAATTGTGACAATTCGCCCGTCTTTAATAATTGCTATTCGGTCACAAGTAGCCTCGACCTCATTAAACATGTGAGAAGAAAGTAGTATTGTTTTTCCTCGCTTCTTCTCCTCTTTAATAAAATCGATAAATACCTGTTGCATAACAGGGTCAAGTCCACTCGTTGGCTCATCTAAGACAAGCACCTCAGGATCATCCATAAAAGCAGTTACAATTGCAAGTTTACGCTTTTCACCTAAACTCATAGATTTTGTGCTGACAGCTGGATTGAGGTCAAATTTTTTTAGTAAATATATTAACCTATCTTTATCCTTTGTCTTTCGTAAGTCGCCCATCATCTTGATGAACTCCCATCCTGTCAATCCCTCTGGAAGTGCAATCTCGCCTGGCAAATAACCAACATTGGAGAGTATTTTATAATAATTATGGAAGCTTTCAAGATTAAAAACGCGCGTTTCACCTTTTTGAGGTCGAGAAAAACCCATGATATGACGAATAGTCGTAGATTTTCCAGCGCCATTTGGTCCTAAAAAGCCAAAAACTTCCCCTTCGCGAATAGCAAAAGACACATCAAACACGCCTCTACCATGTCCATAATCTTGTGTTAAATTATCAACTTCAATAATGTTCATGTGCCCTCCTTCACTTAATATGCATTTATATTAGATATGATTTATTATGTAAGAAACTATCACCAATTTCATCACAAATTTTAGTTAATTTTATTATAACCTAATAATAATAAAAAAGCAAATATTAATCATAAATATACTAAAATTCTTTATATAAAATTTATTAAACTCTTAATGTAATTTTACAAACATTACAAATCTTCTTTATTTTTCTAGATAGATTTGACATTTATTCTTCTTGGTTCTAAAATATATATAAAACGATTAGGAGAAAAATATGGATAAATGGAAAAAGAGATTTATGCTACTTACTGAGCATATTGCCACATGGTCAAGTTGTTTAAGGCGTCAAGTTGGCGCAGTCATTGTCAAAGATAAGCGCATCATGACAACTGGTTATAATGGCGCACCAGCTGGTGTTAAAACTTGTATTGAGCGTGGCTCTTGTATGCGAAACGAAATGAACATTCCAAGTGGCACGCATGCTGAACTATGCTACGCCGCACACGCAGAACAAAATGCCATAATCCAAGCCGCAAAAGAAGGCATAAGCCTTAAAGGTTGCGTGTTATACTGTACCCACCAACCTTGTGTTGTCTGTGCAAAAATGATTATAAATTCTGGAATAAAGGAAGTAATTTATAAAGAGGGCTATCCTGACGAATTTTCACAAAAAATATGCGAAGAGGCAGGTGTAAAACTTACAAAGTATAACGAAGATGAATAATTATAATTTAAAATATTACATAATACAAAAGCTGTGCCATTTAAGCACAGCTTATATTTTAACATTAAAAATCATCATCGTCATCATCTAAATCGTCATCTTCGTCATCGTCATCATCATCGAGGTCATCATCAAAATCATCGTCCTCTTCATCCTCTTCCTCTTCGTCATCAAAATCTTCATCAATATCAATATCGTCA
>DVLK01000035.1 GCA_018715545.1 Candidatus Caccovivens faecavium
CAGGAGCAGCAGCAACTGCAACAGGAGCAGCAGCAGAAACACCAAATTCTTCTTCCAAAGCTTTAACAAGCTCTGAAACTTCAACGATAGTTAATTTTTTGATTTCTTCAACAAGATTTTTAATATCAGCCATTTTATTTTCTCCTTTTAAAATTCTTAATTATGCGATTTTTGTTATTTCGTTGCAATCGCATTTAAAGCAACGGCAAGCCCACGAGTTGGAGCCTGCAAAACTCTGCATAGTCCTGTGATAGGATTGTTCAAAGTTCCAAGAAGTTTTGCAATCAACTCTTCCTTTGATGGGAGTTTTGAAAGCGCTTCAATGTCGCTAGCAGAAACGCTAACTCCATTTAAAATTCCAAATTTGATAGCCATTTTTTTAGTTTTTCCGATTGTGTCGCAAAGGATTTTTGCAGGAGCGACCTCATCAGCATAACCAATAGCAACGGCAGTGGTGCCTTCAAAGTAATTTGCAGAACACTCAATACCAAGGTCAGAAAGTGCTTTCAACATCAAGCGATTTTTGTAAACTTTGTATTCACAACCATTCTCACGAAATGCTTTACGCATAGCAGTGTCTTCTTCCACATTTAAGCCACGATAGTCAACAAATGCGAGAGTTTTTGCTTTGGAAAACTTTTCTTTAATTTCCTCAACAAGTTGTTTTTTTGCCTCAAAATTAGCACTCATGTCTATAACCTCCTTTTAGATTTAATTTTGTGTTTCAATAAAAAATCTCTGTAACCACGGAAAAGGCACAGAGATAGAAAAACTAAATCATATGTTCTTTTCCTCGGCAAGCACGAACTCGTTTACGCCAAAAGGCACTTGCGGTCTATGGAAGATTTTTTACAATTGCATTTTAGCACATATAAAAAACTTTGTCAACAATTTTTTGCATTTTTCTAAAAAATGCTTGAATTTAAATAATCTTTTCACTCTTTGAACTGTCGCTTACATTTTTAGAAGTAGCATTCTTCTTTTCCAACTTGCAATCAGCAAGCTTACTTGATAAGCTAATTCTTGCCTCTTTTGCTTCTTCAAGCTTTCTAACAACATCTAATACTGCTTTAAGATTTTCGTCAACAGCAACTTGTGCTAAATCTCTTTTAAATTCAAATTCTGAAATTTCCAAACTTAAAGATTTGATAAGATTTTGATTATCTAACTGAGCGTATGGATTATATTTCAAGTTTTCAATCAAACTTTTATCAAGTTCAATCAGATTAGTGTATCTAGATATATCTTCTTTATTCCTAGTAATTTTTCGAACAAGCTTTTTGTGTCGCTTATTTATTTCTCTAATGATTTCATTAATGCGTTGTATTTCAACCTTTAAGTATTCGATTTTGTCATTATAAAAATTAACCATTATGTTTCTTTGTTGGTCTAATTTTTGTTTCATCTTTTTCTCCTTTTGTAACAACATTTTATCATTAAAATATATTAATGTCAATATGTTAAATAAAAAAGCATCTCAACAATGAGGTGCTTTTCATTTATTCTTCCGCATTTGGATCATAGTGGTCAAAAATTTTGCTGGTATCTGCTTTGACAGGTATTTCAATTATATATTCACCTTCAAAGTTTTTGAGCTCCTTACCTTCGCTATCTAAGTATCTAACAATAACATAGAAAGATGCTGTTTGAATACCTCCTTCTTCATTTAGAATAAGGTATGCTTCATCAAATGTAAAAGGGACAGCATTCAAATTTTTAGTGGAAGAATATATTTTCCCATTCTTATCTTTAATATTCTGCTCTTCGGCAAAGGTAAAATAGACATAACCTGTTGCACTTTCTAAATCACTTTCAAAATCTGTAAATTTTTCTTTATTTTCAATAGGGTTAGCACTTGATAAACTGCCATTAAATAGTGCAGAAAAATATGTTTGACCAAAGGCATCATTTAAAACTTTGATAAATTCGTTATATTCCGCATTGCTCTCACCATTAACTGTTGGCGTCATCTCACCAGTACTTGTTCCATTGACTGTGACATTTGCATTAAAGGTGCTTTTCAAAAAGCTTGGCTTCATATTAAGTGGTATTGAAGCTAAGCAAATGATTACCACTGTTAATGCAAATATTATGGAAAGAAAAGTTATAATTAGTGCATTTTTTCTTTTCTTTTCCTTAATAAGTTTTTCTGTTTCAATCTTTGCGTAAAGTTCATCATCAACTTTAACTTCTTCGTTTTTTACTTCTTCCATACTTACTCTTCTTCCTTCTTACCGTCTTTTTTTGTAGTGCGTTTTTTCTTTTCCGTTCCCTCGTGTGTTTCTTGCTTTTCGCCTTCTTCTTTCTTAACACTCGCCTTTTTGGTCGCTTTAACTGTCTTTTCTTCTGGCACTTCTTCTTTTACAGTTACTGCAATCTCTTTTTGTTTTTCGGCTTCCTTTTCCGCCTCGATACTCTTCTTGAAAGCTTCATATTCTTTCTTCACAACATCTAATTCTTCTTTGGTTATTATTCCTTGACTTACTAGCTTTTCACCATCTGCAATCTTAGCCTCATAGGTTCTAATCTTCTCAAAACGGCTTTGCTCTAAGCGAAGTTTTGCTTCCTTCTCTTTCTGCTCCTTATCGCGCTGTTCCATAATTTTTACAATCTCTTCGGTCTTTTTGCCAGCCATAATCATATCTACTTCTTCTTTATAGATTGTTTCTCTTGCCATAAGAAGTTTTGCCATTTCATGGAGCAAATCAATTTTTTCAGTTAGGACTTCCTTTGCACGTTTGTAGTTATCATTTAGTATTGTCATTATCTCGTCATCGGCAATTCCTGCAAGTTTTTCTGAGAAATTGTTTCTTGTTTGGTAATCTCTGCCTATGAATACCTCGCCATTAGAAGAAAGTGCCAAAAAGCCTAGCTTTTTACTCATACCCCATTCATATACCATGGCGCGTGCAAGTTTTGTGGCGTGCTGTATATCAGATGAAGCACCACTTGTTATATTCTTAAAGATTAATTCTTCGGCAATTCGTCCACCCATGCTCATGGCAATGGTGTCATTAGCCTTGCCGATACTCATCATGAGGTCATCATCGTTAGGTCTACTCATAGTATAACCACCAGCGCTTCCACGCGGAATGATAGAAACTTCTTGCACATCCTCGCAATATTTCAAACTTTTAGCTAAAATTGTATGCCCTGCCTCGTGGTATGCAGTGAGTTTTCTTTCCTTTTCGGTGATAACACGGCTCTTCTTTTGAGGACCCATAACCACCTTGTTGATACCTTCGGTTATATCTTCCATGGTTATCTTTGGTCTGTTTGCGCGAGCTGCTAAGATAGCTGCCTCGTTAAGCATATTTTCAATATCAGCCCCTGTAAATCCACTTGTTATTCTTGCTAGCACATTGAAATCGACACTGTCATCAATAGGTTTATTTCTTGCATGAATTTTGAGTATTCCCTCTCTTCCGCGAACATCTGGAACATGAACATAGATTTGTCTGTCAAATCTGCCTGGACGCATAAGCGCTGGATCAAGCACATCGCTTCTATTAGTAGCCGCAAGCACAATAATGCCCTCGTTTGGTTCAAAGCCATCCATTTCAACAAGTAGTTGATTTAAGGTCTGTTCGCGTTCATCGTTGCCACCGCCGAGGCCTGCACCTCTCTGACGACCAACTGCATCAATTTCGTCAATAAAGACGATACAAGGCTTGTTCTTCTTCGCTTGGTCGAACAAATCTCTCACTCTCGATGCACCGACGCCGACAAACATCTCCACAAAGTCAGAACCACTTATTGATATAAATGGCACCTTGCTTTCACCCGCAACCGCGCGAGCAAGAAGGGTTTTGCCTGTTCCCGGTTGCCCTACAAGAAGGACACCCTTAGGTATTCTTGCGCCTAAATCGGTAAATTTTTTAGGATTTTTCAAAAATTCCACAATCTCTTGAAGTTCTTGCTTTTCTTCATCCATGCCGGCAATATCAGCAAACTTCACCTTCGACATAGAATAAGATTTAACCTTGGTCTTGCCAAAACTCATAGCGCCCTTGTTTGCACCTGCAATCATTCGATAAATCATCCAAATGACAAAGATAGCAAAGCAAATATAAAGGATAGGAATTATTATATCCCAAATATTAGTGCCAGCAGGCGCGTAACTATATGACACACCGTTTGCCGTGCACAAATCCATCACTTCGTTAAATATCACGCCAGCGTTATCCACATAGAAATAATAATCAGAATAATCTGGCACTTGATTTACATTATACTTGCTTCCAACGGTCAAAATATAACCCACACCATTTCTAATATAAACATACTGAGCTTTTTCTGAATTTTCGGCGACATCTTTATCGTCAGAATTTTCAATTATTTCAAAGGCTCTATCTGTTGTGATAAGTTGACCATTATTGCCAAAATCAATAAACAAAAGGCAGAATAAAAGCACAACCACCAAAAAGATGATTAAATAAGAAAGTTTAAATCCACCCTGTTTCTTTTCGTTCATAAATTCTCCTTTAATTATCTATATAGAATTATATCTAAATTATCCATATATTATATGCCAACAATTCTTACTTATTTTAACATAAATTAAAAAATAACACAACAAAACAAGCATGAATTTCTAAAAATTATCTTTAAATTTTTGTTTTTATGTCGGCTATACAGAATAGATTTGAGGACTAACTTTAAAAACAACATGATTGAGAAAATCTTGTTCGTTCTCTAACCTTGACATAAACTTCTTTGTTTCATTAGGATGAGAGTTATTTAAAAGCGTATAAACTTTTAAAATATCGCACTTATTTTCCCTTAAAATATTTATAGCATCAGAAATAGATAGCTTTACTTTGCTTTCAAGAGCATCAATAGCCTCTTTTGAAATATTTTTTATGTCGATGTTCTCCTTAATCTCTAAATCTTCTTCCTTCGCTTCCAAAAGTTTTACATAAAGTTTGATTGACATATTGACTATCGGATGACCATTTATAAACTGTGCTTTTCTTTTAATGTCAATATTTTGAATGTCAAAAGTCAACCTTGCATTGTGAAAGACATCGTCTGAAAAATCATCAATAACTATTGTCCCTGACTTAAAAGAGCCTGTTGCTAAGTTTAGCTTTTGCATGTCGGTATTGTCTAAAAGCGCCACTTTGCTTGCAGCTTTACAAAGAATGCTCTTTCCGTCATTTAAAATGGTCTTTTGTGTCTCTTTACCATTATTTGTAGCAGTATCTCCGCTTCCACCACTAGCCTCACCAGAAGCGGAAACTGTCACACCCTCATCAATATCTTCGCTTAAAGATATAAAAGAAACAAGTGAGCTTTTTGTTTTGGAATATAGCCCCTTATAAAAGGTTTCAAATGTGGATTCGGTTGAATAGATAAATTTGTTGTTAAAATCTATGATATCATCTACTTTTATCGAACTTTCAGTATCCATTTTCTGCACAGTTTCCAAAAAATCACTTGCTTTTGCGTCAGTGCAGATAACCGAGGTGGAAAGAGCAAGACTTTTGTTACGCGTCAAATAATCCATTTCAACCGAAGCGTTTTCGGTAAAATACTCCTCATTAATAACCACTGTTTTAACATGATTTAAGCCAACTTCTCTGCCAAGATATAGTCCTGCGTAGTCTATTGCCTCTAAGACACTACTTCCGCTAGCCTTGACCACCTTATATTTTTCGGCGAAATTTTGCTGAGCGACAGGGACGAAAGTAAGAAGGGAGATATCAACATCTTCATCTGTCCCTTTATCTAAGCCAATCGCTGTGACAATAGCGTATTCATCTACTTTTGCGTCCTTGCCAAGTGCCGGCAAGCCATACACTATAACAATAAACAACAGCACTATAAACATCGGCACACGAAAAGCGTATGAAAGATAGTTTTTTAATTTTTTCATTTATCCTCCCTTTTCCGCTTCATAGCAAGAAAGATAACAGAGGTAATTGGCACTAAAACAAAGGATATAAGCGAAAAATAAGGTAGTACACTTTCCGCATAAAGAATCGTCCTTTCTAAATTTCTTATCAATAGATATACAACTATTAAAAAGAGAAAGTCAAAGGTGATTAAGGCATAATTAATGCTAAGCTTTGGAAAAATCTCTTTAAAGCTTATGGTAAAACTTTTTAAATATATCGACATTTGAAAATAGGTAAGAATGATAACCAGAATAACCGCCACGGCATCGATACGCCCAAGTCCTCCATAGTCTTTAATATTCCCCATTGTTTCAAAGATGGCGTATGGATGCATAAACGAAGTATAAGTATAGGAAAAATAGAAAGCTATTTCAATTAGAAGCACAAATAATATTGCAAGCCCCGCAAAAAAATATAATTTTTTTCCATCGCCTTTTTTATACTCAATCTTGTCCATAAACACAAAAAGAAAGATAACATCACCAAAAGATGATATATGTTTTATTGTTGCAAGGAAAACATTTAGCGCCGATGATTGAAAAAAAAGCGGAGTGTCATTGACGCTAATAAGCGATGTCACAGTACAAAAGATAAGCACAATTAAGATGATTGGAAAAAATACCATAGCCGTTCTCCCAAGCACGCGCGGAGAAGAGTAAGCTAGGTAATTTATAATAGGTAGCAGACAAATAATAAACAAAAAACTATCGCTATTCTTATAAATTAAATCTTTAAAGAAAATGTAAGTAACATTATAGATTAAAATCAGCTTACAAAAAAAGAATAGGCAAAAAAGTATGTAAAATATTTTTAGCGTAATAACACCTAGTTTCTCTCTGACAAGCTGAGAAAAAGAGATGTTGGTGTATTTCCTTTTAACAAAAATAAAAAGAGTGAGCAAGCCAATTTCTAGCGTAAAAGAAAATAGATAAGCAAACATGCCTTCAATGTTAGCTAGCCTATACAAAAGTGAAGGCAAAAGCAAAATTTTATTGGCAAAGATTATGATAAATAAGCATATACCCGCTTGCCAAACACTCATCGTTTTATCTCTCATTTTTGCCTCCTTGAATTGGAGTTTGTGAAAGATTTAGGTCGCGTTTTCATATCTTTAATTGAAACTCTAACAAAGCCGTCTTTATTATCACTAAGAATAAATGGCGAAAATGGAGCAAGATATGGCGCACCAAAGTTTTCTAAATTGTTTAGATATGCAATTATGTAAATAAGCCCACCGATTAGTCCTAAAAGTCCGACCGAAGCGCCGATAAGAAGAAAAACAAACTGCAAAACTGTAATCTGCGCCGATTGCTCTGGTATGGTGTAGAGTGCTATTTTTGCAATGGCAACCACAATAACGGCTGGTGGCGAGATAAGCCCAGCCTTGACACCAGTATCGCCTAAAATTAGCGCGCCCACAACGGAAGTGGCAAGTCCTAAGTAGCTAGGAAGCCTTAAACTGACCTCATAGAGTATTTGAAACAACAACGAAATAAACAAAATTTCAATGAAAGGCGTGAAAGGTATCTGCTGAGTGGAGTCCGCTATCGTTATTAAATATTTAATCGGCAAAACATTATAGTGAAACAGTTGAAGTGCTATGTATGTGCCTGGCCCAAGTAATGCCAAGAAAACACCGATTGCCCTGATGAAACGAAGAAGAGAAGCGTAGATGTAGTTGGTGTAATAATCGTTTGTGTTTTGCATTTCTTCTAGTATCACAAATGGCACAGTGAGAACCATAGGCGTGTTATCTAGAAGTATCGCCACCCTACCCTCTAAAAGTTTTGCCGAAACAATATCTGGCTTTTCAGTGTTGCCTATCTGCTTAAACAGCGAATTAGGATGGCTTATAAGGTATGGCATAAGATAGTATGAGTCCACAACGCCGTCAATGTCGATAGCTTTAAGTTTTTTCTCCACCTCTTTAACCACCTTTTTGTCTGCCACGCCATGAAGATAGGCAATGACGATTGTCGTCTTTGTCTTTCTACCAACTGAAAAGTTTTTTAAAACAAGGTCGGAAGAGAAAAAGCGTTTTCTTAAAAGCCCTATGTTCGTCTTTATGTCCTCAGTAAAGCCCTCCCGCGGACCTTGAATAACTGGTGAAGTTGGAGGCTCGCTTGGCGCGCGCGTGTTAAACTTTTGAATGTCGACTGACAGAATTTTATCTGAGGTGTTAATAAAAATAACCACCGCACCCTTTATAACATTATCAACAATCTCCTCGTCTTTTATTTCTTTGATGTCATTTGCCTGAATTAGTTTTTTAATTTCTTCAAAACTTAACTCGCCTTTATATGAGGAAATTGGCTCATAAATTGCAGTGGAAAAGATAAGGTTGTCCGTAAAGCTTTTAAGATAAATAAAGCCAACCGTTGCATTGCCGATATGAAGGACGCGGTCAGTTATATCAAAAGAGTTATGCATCTCTCTTTTTAGATTATTAATCTTTCTTTCAACATTAATCTTTGTCATATCGCCTCTTTTTTGGTAGTATAATCAAAGATAAAAAAATTATTGCACCGCCATGCAATAATTTATTATTTATCTTTTAAACTTTTCATTTTTGCTCTTTGCTGTATTAAATCGTTATTGTTATAAGTGATGAGGTCGAAGAATAAAATCCCTCGCCACCAACTGCAACAACATACACTTGAAATGTGCCAGAGCCTGAAAGAGTGTAAGAAAGCTCCCGTCCGACATCAATATCTTCTTGCAAACTGTTTGGATGAGTAAGTTTTACGAGATAACTTTCCGCGAACATCACGCTGTTCCAACTTATAACATTACCATTGACTGCCACTTCAAGCTTATCAAGTGGAGTGACCTTTGTCCACTCTAAGTAAGCAGAATAATCGCCATTAGCACCATTTTCATTAATATATGCCACTTTAAAACGAAATTCATTTCCTGCATTTAAGAGAATTTCTTGTTCTGATAGGTTCAGCGCGTTTTTATCAGAATTAATAGTGTCTATTTCAACATATTCGCCGTCTATTAACGCCTCAATTACGAACTGATAATCGTATTTTTCTTGATAGTCAGCAACAATATAGAGCTCTCCTTCATAGTTTTCAACGCGTAAATTAGTTGGAGAACCATCAATATCTGGTGTGACAAAATAAAAACAAATAACACCCACCACAATCAATACTAGGCCAAAAGCCAATAAGCAACCCGACAAAATCAGCAAACGCCTCTTCTTTGCTTCTTTACTCACCACCGCTTTTTCGGCACTTTTCGTCTTTTCTTCTTCAAAGGTTTTTGGCTGGCTGTTTTTATTATTTATATCTTGAATATTATGTTCATTGTCCACACTTTCAGCGTTCTTGTTTTCAGAGCCATCCACCTTTTTTTCGACTTTTTCTTCTTTCATATTGATATTATAATAAAAAAATTATGAATTTTGCAAATAAAAAACAAAATTTATAGAAATATTAAATTTGAATATTGACAATTTAAAAAATGTATGATAAAATATAGTCATAAGTTGGAGGTTATTATGGATTTAAACAACCTATCTGTTGAAAGTCAAGCAGCATTTATCTTAGCAATTGTGTTCACAATCATATCTATTGCAGGTGCAATCGTCTATTTTAGAAGAAGAGAAGATGCTGGTAATGTAATTAAAATCTTAACTGCTCTTGTGTTTCCGTTCATAGCAATTTTCTGTTGGATTTATATGCTTTTGAATGTACTCGCAAACTTCAATATCGGCACAAGTTTCTATTCAGCATTTTTAATCACACTTGCCTTCTTTGCAATCGTCATTGCTATCTACTTTATCGCAGTCAACGCTGAAAATCGCAAAAAGGAAAGAGAAGAACAAAAGCGAATTGAAGAGGAAGAAGAAAGAGCAAAACAAGAAGCCGAATACTTAAAAAAGCTTGAAAATGATGTAAATAAACTTCAAAAGAAAGTTGACGAAAATGAGAAAGCAAAGGTAGAAAAAGAAACAAAGAATACTACAAAGAAAACTAAAAAAAGTATAAAATAAAAAAAGCAAGTTTCATAATCTAGAAAATTAAAAGAGCGAAATTTTCGCTCTTTTTTGTTACACAAATCAAAATAAAATGACACCAAGAAATGAATTTACATATTTTCATCACTTCAAAGTGTCATTATTTTATATGCATTATTTCACAATTAAGTTGACTAAGCGCTTTGGCACCACAATCTTTTTAATGATTTGCTTACCTAATAATAGCGGAGCAACCTTTTCATCGGTTGTAATTTTTTCAATAAGCCCGTCTTCGCTTAGACTTGTTTCAACATCTAGCCTAGCTACAATCTTGCTATTGATTTGTACGGCAATCTCCACTTTTTCAAGAGAAATCTTTGCTTCGTCAAATTTTGGATAGCGCTGATTAAAGATTGAATACTCTTCGCCTAACGCCTGCCAAAGTTCTTCCGTAAAATGTGGAGCAGATGGAGCAAGGAGAATAAGTAAATCTTTTACAACCTTTTTCTTAAACTCGCCATTTTTGCCCTTAGTGTCATATTTGTACATAGCGTTCACTAGTTCCATAATGCGAGCAATGGCACTATTGAAAGAGAAAGTTTCGAAGTTTTCGGCAACCTCTTTTATCGTTCTGTTCAAAACATAGTCAAGTTCCTTTTCCTCTTCGCCGTAAACATTTTCTCCGACAGTATCTTTCCACTTCAAAACTATACGCTCAACTCTCTCCATAAAGGCTTTCATATGTTTCAAGCCCTCATCATTCCAGATTCCGCCGTCAATATATTTAAGAGAGAACATCATGTGAAGGCGGAGAGCGTCACTGCCATAGGTCTTAACATAGTCATCGGCAGTTTTAGAGGTATTTCGCTTACTCATCTTCTTGCCGTCCGCTCCAAGCACCATACCTTGATGGAAAAGTCTTTGGAATGGTTCGTCAAAGTCAAGACAACCTATATCACGCAAAAACTTCGTTATGAAACGAGAGTATAGTAGATGCATTGTGGCATGCTCAATACCGCCCACATAGCAGTCAACAGGAAGCATTTTATCAACAACTTGCCTGCTAAAAATTTCTTTGTTATTTCTAAGTGACTCTGGGTATCGAAGTTGATAGAAGGAAGAGTCCACAAAGGTGTCGAGTGTGTCTGCCTCGCGCTGAGCATCACGCCCGCACTTTGGACATTTAACATTCATATATTCCTTACACTTCCCAAGCGGACCTTTTCCGTCTGGCTTGTAGTCGGTTATATGTGGTAAAACAACAGGCAAATCTTTCTCTGGTACAGGCACAGCACCGCAGTGTGGACAGTGAATGATAGGGATAGGGCAACCCCAATAGCGCTGTCTAGCCACCGACCAGTCGCGAAGTTTGTAGTTGACTTTCTTTCTGCCAGCGTCTATCTTTTCAAGTTTTTCAACTATTTTAATCTTTGCATCTTCACTCTTCATACCGCTAAATTCGGCGGAGTTAACTAGTTCGCCATATTCGCAGAAAGGTAGTTCTGTGTCAGTCTTTCCAACTTCATTGATAACTTTTTTAATAGGCAAGTTATACTTTTTCGCGAAGTCATAGTCGCGCGCATCATGCCCAGCCACACCCATAACAATGCCTGTTGCGTAGGTGGAAATCACATAGTCAGCAACAAACACTGGCACCTTTTCACCTGTCAGCGGATTGATGACATAACTGCCAGTAAAGCAACCCGTTTTTGGAGAGGTTGTGCTAGTGCGAGTTATTTCATCCTTTTTCGATGCGTTCAAAATATATTCCTTAACCGCACTTTCTCTTTCCTTTGTCACAAGCTTTGGTACGAGTTTGTGTTCTGGCGCAATAACTAAGAAAGTCACTCCGTAAATTGTGTCCACTCGCGAAGTATAAACGGTTAATTTTTCATCGCTGTTTTCAAGTTTAAAGTCGACTTCTGCACCAACACTCTTACCAATCCAATTTCTCTGCAAAGTCTTAGTTTTCTCCGGCCAGTCAATCGTGTCAAGTCCTGAGAGCAGTTCCTCTGCGTAGTCAGTAATTTTAAAGAACCATTGACGCATATTTTTTCTAACAACTTCACTGCCACAGCGCTCGCATACACCATCAACGACCTGCTCGTTGGCGATTATGGTGTTACATGACGGACAGAAATTGACCGGTGCTTCTTTTTGATAAGCAAGCCCCTTTTTGAAAAGTTGAATGAAAAGCCACTGCGTCCACTTATAGTATTCAGGGTCGCAAGTGATAAGCTCATACTCCCAGTTAAACATACCGCCCATTTCTTTAAGTTGCTCTTCCATAACCTTGATGTTGTGGCGAGTGCTGTCCTCTGGATGGATGCCAGTCTTTATTGCATAGTTTTCCGCAGGAAGTCCAAACGCGTCAAAGCCCATTGGCTGAAAAACATTGTAGCCTTGAAGTCTTTTAAAGCGCCCAAAACTATCGGAAAGTCCAAAGTTCCACCAGTGACCTAAATGCAAACTCGCTCCGCTAGGATAGGAAAACATCTCTAAAAGATAGAATTTTTTATCTAATTTCTTTTCATCAAATCTATAAAGTTTGGTATCTTCCCAAATCTTATTCCATTTTTTCTCAATCGCAACAAAGTCCATACTTTTCTCCTAAATTTCTTCTATAAGTATATATTTTACAATCATTTTCTCTCTTTGTCAAATAATTTTATAATAATGAAAAACGAAGAAAATCAAAAGCATTTGAGCGAAGAGTGAAAAGGTGTAGGCGAGCCGATAACTCGCAGTGAAGAACTGTGGATTTTTTAGATAAGTATATGATTAGAATAATCTAAAAATATCAATTTTTAGTGTATTATGCAATGAATACTACACCACATTTTGTGATATAAAATTTTATAAACACAATATAAAAATTTTAAATCTTTATAAAATTTTTTCAACTGAAAGACTTTCCTCAACTTTCTAAATCTTCCTCAACTCTTCACTTGCGTTACGCATTTTGCCCTGCTATCGCTCCGTCTGAGCAAGCACAGACAAGTTGTTTAAGTTTGCCCGCACGAATATCACCCACCGCAAACACACCTTTAATTGATGTTTCCATATATTCGTCTGTTAAAATGTAGCCGTTTTCATCAAGTTTTAAATCTTTAAAAAGCATGGTGTTTGGCTTTTTGCCAAGTTCCACAAAGAGTGCAGAAGTTTTGATTTTTTCTTCCTTACCTTCAACTTTAAAAGTGACGCCCTCCACCAAATTTTTGCCTGTCACCTTTAAATCTTTGACATTTGAGATAACTTTTATCTTTTCGTTTTTGGTATGCTTTGCGTAAACGCTTAAATCTTCGCTGTCAAGAATAGTCACCGATTTGCAAACACCCACAAGGTCCAACGCGCCTTTAATGCCACTGCCCTTTCGTGATGCCACCGCAACATCCTTATCCTTATAGAAATTTGCATCACATACAGCACAATAGCTCACCCCGCGCCCTAAAAAGTCATCTTCATTCGAGCCGAGTTTGTTATAACTTAGTCCACTTGCAATTATCACACCTTTTGCGGTATAACTCTCTTTTTTGCCAACCAAAATTTTATTCTCTGCCGAAAAATCGACATCCACAATCTCATCACTTATCGATACGACACCAAGATGTTTAATTTGCTTAATAAAATTTTCAGCAAGCGTTGCCCCAGAAACTTCGGCATATGAAGGAAAATTCTCTATCTTTTCAATCGACCAAAGCACGCCACCAAGCATCATCTCTTCCACAATTGCCACATTTTTTCCACGGCGTTTCGCATATATTGCACTCATCATACCGCCAACGCCACCGCCCAGCACCAAAACATCAAACTCTCTCATATAAACTCCTATTAATTTGATTTAAAATCTATTTTTTTGTAAACATAATAATTTTTTATCTCACCTGTAAAAATATATGAATTTGTCTTATTTTCAACTATCAACTCGTCTTTGAAGCGCCAAAAATTAAATGTTAGAGTATTCGTTTTATCAAAAATCATATCTTTTGTCCAATTTAATTTTTGATATGCGTTTTCTTTATATCTCTCAACAACTCCGCAATTATAAAAAATTAATAAATCATTTGACAAAACAGAGATTGTGTCGTCCGTTAAACTTTGTTTTGTTCCAATCATCTTATATGCACCTAAAATTTTTTTATCACACTCAACTTTTGTTGGCAGTATATCATGATAAATCAACTTTTGATAATCATCAAAATTATCGCTAAACTTTTCAAAAACAAGAATATGAGGCTTATTTAAACAATTCTCTTTTTTAACAAACGCGTGATCGTTCGGATTGGAAATCGAAAGATATATTTTTCCGTCGACAATTTGATAAATTTCTGCAACAGGCAAAAAGAAGGTGTTAAATATTATTTTCTTTTCTGTTGCATAATAAAACCACGGAGAGGAACCGTCAGAATTGAATGCTAAAAATTTATATGGCGTGAAAAAGTCTAATTTATCTATGTCATTTTTAGCGTTTTTTATATTTTTATATATTCCAAACAATTTCCAAACTCCAACTATATCTGTCAATCTTTTTACTCTAACTTTATTGCCATAATACAATTTATCTGCCAAAAAAGACAAATCATAAAGGTTTTTATCTATTATTTTTTGAAAAAAGGCTAAATTTATTTTCAAATCTCTTTGTTTTGTCAAAATAAGTTGTTTCCTTTGAAATTCATCAGAAGCAAAATATTTTCCAATTTCGTGTAACGAAAAACCTAAATCTTTTAAAAATAATATCTTTTTTAGATGAATAATCTGACTTTCGTCAAAAAATCTGTAACTCGATTTTGATTTTTCTGCACAAGTTAAAAGCCCTTTGTCTATATAAAATCTTATAGCCCGTGTGGTTATTTTTAGTTCCCTTGCTACTTCACCTATTTGATATAAATTTTTCATAATTTCTCCATTGACTTTAACCTTAGCGTTAATGTTATTATAAGGTTGACAAACAATATTGTCAATAAAAAGGAGATAAATATGAAAAAATTAAATGAAAAAATTAAAGATTTAAAAATTTTACTCGCTCAAAACAATGAAATAACAACCAAAACCAAATTTTTGTTAAAACAAACACCTGCCGATTTTTTAAACAAATTTTTTGAAAACAAAATTGAAGATGGCGAAATATTAGAAATCGATAGTGAAAGGATTTTTCCTTGTCCTGCTAGGATTGTAGATAATAATGGAAAATCTTTTCAAGCGCATGTCAACTTAGGTGATTTGAATTTTAAATCGCTTGAATTAGTCTTCTTTGCAGAAACCCCTGATGAGCAAGAGGAAATAAAAATCAATATTTATGATGACGAAAATATTGACAATAAACCAAAACTTAATAAACTGATAGATACTTCTTGTAGCGAAATAGATAAAGCAAATTTAACAACAAAAAACATATCAATTGAGCATATAATAAGAAAAGAACATAAAAACTACTCTTCGCGTAAACTTACCTTTTTAGAACTTTTTAGTAATCAACAAAATGACGATGTTTTAGTTACCGTTTCTGAAACCAGCAAATATTTAAATAGTAAACAGACAGAAACAAAAAAGACTGATGTTTCTATTAATTTAATAAATGAAAAAACAAAAGACTAAAAAATATCTTGCATTGCTATGCAAGATATTTTTTATAAATTATTCTTTTTGAAATCTTTGTATTTTGGAAAATCGGCGTCGGCAAAACTTTCCGTGAGTTTTTCGAGTAGGTCTTTCTGCTGTGGGCTTAATGCTTTTGGCGGTTCACTTTTTAGTGTGACAAGAAGGTCGCCATACGCCTCGCGGTTCAAAACCTTCACGCCCTTTCCTTTAAGCCTCATAATTGTGCCACTTGGCGTTCGCTCTTTGATATCTAATACGAACTTGCCCTTTGGAAGAGGTATCTCCACCTTTCCGCCGAGAAGAAGAGTGGTGAAAGGCAGATACAAATCGTAAGACAAATCCACTCCGTCACGCTTAAAGAGTTTGTGTTTTGCCACCGTGATTTTGATGTTTAAGTCACCATTTGTGCCACGGCCGAGCGGAGCATTCCCCTCACCGCGCATTCTAACCGTTTGTCCGTCGTCAATACCGGCAGGAATTTTAACCACAATGGACTTCTGCACGCGTTTATAGCCCTTTCCTGCACACTCGGCGCACTTCTCTTTTATCACTTTGCCCGTGCCACCACACTTAGGACAAGCGCCCTCTCTTATCGTGGTGCCGAACATTGTGTTTTGCTGTATTCTCACTCTACCCAAGCCCTTACAATCTGGACAAGTGGAGAATGCCGTGCCGTTTTTCGCGCCCGAGCCTCCGCAGGACGTGCAAGCGTCGATTTTGTTGATTGTTATCGTTTTCTCCACGCCAAAAAGCGCCTCTTCAAAAGATAATTTCATAGCAAGATTGATGTCCTCGCCTCTCTCGTTCACGCGACTACGGCGACCTTCTCCTCCAAATGCGGAAAAGATGTCGGAGAAGATATCAGAAAAGCCTCCGCCAAAGCCACCAAATCCGCCACCACCGAAGAAATCGGAGAAACCTCCACCTTGCCCGCCACTGAACTGCGGACCGTCAGCAGAGCCGAACTGGTCATAATTTGCACGCTTCTTATCGTCACCCAAAACCTCATAAGCCTCGTTTATTTCCTTGAATTTCTCGGCAGCATCAGGTGCTTTGTTAAGGTCTGGGTGGTATTTTTTGGCAAGGCGACGATATGCCGACTTAATTTCATCGGCACTCGCATTCTTATCCACTCCCAAAATACTATAATAATCTTTACTTGCCATAATTTTTCCTTTAAATTTATTTAGATTTTGTATAAGAGTTTTCTCTTATTATTTCGCTCTTAAAAAATTTTTCTTGAAATTCTGTCATTGCACGAATTTGGTCGTCAGTATAATTTTTTTCAGCACTCATGACAACAAGTTTATCATCGTCATCATCAACCCTATGAATAATCGCTTTGACAATTCCCGTGTAGGTTTTTAGAGGTTTATATTCGCCTAACACATAAGCATCTAATTCTTCGCCATCACCCGAAATAGTGTTTGGAATGTAACCGTAATTACAAGGATAGTAAAAGTCCCATTTTGGATGTTTGCTTCCAAGTGGTCTATCCATAACCACAGTGATTTCCTTACCGATAAGATTTAGCACTTCATCTCTCATAAAACCTCCTATTTGCGACTTCATATTATTTTTCTTTTTGCAAACTTGCATAAGTCTTTGGAATTACATTTGCAATTTCCACAAACCTATCTTCAAAATTTGAATTTGAGTTTTTAACTTCTTCAAGTTTTTCCGCCAAATTCAAAAGAATTTTTCTGTTGTAGCCTGTTTTGTTTTCATTATTATCAAGAAATCTAGTATAGTTTTCATCAGCATCTTTAATATAGCAAAGCTGAATGGCACGAATGATGTATTCGTTGGTGATACTACGATTGCTAGCATAAGCATTTTTTCTCAACTTTTCTTTGTCGGCATTTGGAATTTCAAACTTTTCGATTTGTTCAATATATTTGTCTGTCAATGGGTTGATAATCGAATGGCAAAACTCGTGTAAGTAATGTGAACGCACCCCAGCACTATGATATACACCCCAATTCACCGCATTTTCGTTCTCACGATTTTTGCTTTCGATGCAATAAATTTCTTTCCCGCTAAAATCATTTAAACCAAAGCCACCGCCTGTTGAAAGAAGTGCAAGGATAATGATGAATTCTTTATCATCGAACTCTTTATGAAATAATTTTTTCATAAAAGGAATAACATCATCAAGTTGAAGTGATTTATTAAAACTATCAACTTCGCTATTATAAAATTCTTTGTGGCTATCAAAAAACTTATCAAATTTTGAAACTTTAACAAAATCTTTAAGTTCATCCAAAAATTTCAAAACCAATGGAGATTTATTTAGTCTCGTGGCAAAAGGATACTTATCTTGCCCATGAAAACTTAAATCGTCATCGACCTGCGTCATTAAAACAAATGGCGCATCATAGCCAAAATTTAAAGTTCTAGTGATTTCATCAAGCGTTCTAATCGCCTTATGTTCTTTAAAAGGAGCAAACCACTTTTCAACTTCTTCGTGATAATGGTAATTTTCAAGTTTTGTAACCAGGAAAGGAAGTTTATCTTTATAATAAGATAACCTCAAACACACGCCCATAAGTTCTATTCGCTTGTCAACTTTAACCTTAATTTCTTTTGCCACTTAACTACTCCTAATTAAATTTTTGTAACTTTTATAGATACATAAATGAATTTTTCTAGCCTTTGCTTACTTTCTTAAAGTAAGTCGTTTATAGAAATCTCATCCACTTAAAGTCGCGACAAATCGTCATAATTAAGTGGTATGGTTTTTTTGATTTTCTAGCAACTTTTTATCACCCAACCATACTTTGCTTACTTTCTTAAAGTAAGTCGTTTGTAGGGGTTTGGGGAGAATCGAAACTCCCCAATGTCTTTTGTAACTTTTGGGCACTACAAAAGTTAATAACTATTTGTTCTCATCATCTACAACAACTTCTGGGTCAGAACCGTTATTATCGCCTGTTCCATTATTGCCAGCGTTTCCATTTGCGTTATTTTGAGCAGATTGGTACATCTTTGAAACTATGCCGTTTGAAGCGTTTGTGAGTTCGTCAATCGCCTTTTTAACAACTTCGATATCTTCACTTTCAAAGTCTTTTTTAGCTTTGTCGATGGCTTCTTGAAGTTTCTTCTTGTCGTCATCTGTGAGTTTATCTCCGTTATCTTTTAATAACTTTTCAAGGCTATAAACAAGGTTGTCAGCCTGATTCTTTGTTTCAACAAGTTCCTTTCTCTTCTTATCTTCCTCAGCGTGTTGTTCAGCCTCTTTGATAGCGGCTTGAATTTCATCTTCTTTAAGGTTAGAAGAAGCGGTGATTGTGATGTTTTGCTCCTTGTTTGTTCCTAAATCTTTTGCGGAAACTTTAACAATTCCGTTAGCATCAATATCGAAAGTAACTTCGATTTGTGGTACTCCTCTTGGTGCTGGTGGAATATCATTAAGTTGGAATCTTCCAAGAGTTTTGTTTTGAGCAGCAAACTCTCTTTCGCCTTGCAATACATGAATGTCAACTGCTGGTTGGTTATCGGTTGCAGTTGAAAAGATTTGGCTCTTTCTTGTTGGAATAGTGGTGTTTCTTTCAATCAATTTTGTGAAGATACCGCCCATTGTTTCAATACCAAGTGAAAGTGGAGTGACATCAAGAAGAAGCACATCTTTCACATCGCCAGCAAGCACGCCCGCTTGAATAGCAGCACCGATTGCCACGCATTCATCTGGGTTAATGCCCTTATATGGCTCTTTGCCTGTGTAAGACTTAACCGCTTCCACAACGGCAGGTATTCTCGTTGAACCGCCAACCAAGATAACCTTGTCGATTTGACCGATTGTGAGATTAGCGTCTTTAAGTGCCTTTGTCACGCAATCGATTGTTTCTTTAACAAGATCCTCGGTGAGAGCGTCAAATTTTGCTCTTGTGAGTTCCACCTCTAAGTGTTTTGGACCATTTGCATCAGCTGTAATGAATGGAAGAGAGATGGTAGTTTTTGGAGTTGCAGAAAGGTCAATCTTTGCTTTTTCTGCGGCTTCTTTAAGCCTTTGCATAGCAAGTTTATCCTTCGACAAGTCCATACCGCCATTATTGTTCTTAAATTCTTCCACTAAGAAGTCGATAATTCTGTTATCGAAGTCATCTCCGCCTAAACGAGTGTTACCATTTGTGGACAAAACTTCGAACACATTGTCGCCTATTTCAAGAATGGAAACATCGAATGTTCCACCGCCAAGGTCATAGACTAAAATCTTTTGATTTTTATTTTCGCCTTTATCAAGTCCGTAAGCAAGCGCAGCAGCAGTTGGCTCGTTTATAATACGAAGCACATCAAGCCCAGCAATACGCCCAGCGTCCTTTGTTGCTTGGCGCTGACTGTCGTTGAAGTATGCAGGCACTGTGATAACCGCCTGAGTAACCTTTTCGCCCAAGTAACTTTCTGCGTCCTCTTTAAGTTTACTTAAAATCATAGCGGAAATTTCTTGTGGAGAATATTCCTTACCATTCAATTTTGCCTTGTAATTCGTACCCATCTCACGCTTGATGGAAATAACTGTGTTCTCGTGATTGACAATTGCTTGACGCTTTGCCACTTTACCTACAAGCCTTTCTCCGTCCTTTGTGTAAGCGACAACAGATGGTGTTGTTCTGTCGCCCTCTGCGTTAGCGATAACGGTTGGCTTTCCGCCTTCCATAACAGCCACGCAAGAATTTGTTGTTCCTAAGTCAATACCAATAATTTTACTCATTTTAATTTCCCTCCTTTTTATTGACAATAACTTTTGAATATCTTATGACTTTTCCTTTATATTTATATCCCGCTTGGTATTCTTCCAAGATGATATCGTCATCATAGTTTTCGTTGTGCATAACCGCAATCACATCGTGGAAGTTTGGGTCGAATTTTTGTCCAACTGCCTCTATCTTTTCCACTTCAAGTTTATTGAGCGCATCCATAATTTTACTTTCAATCATGTTGACACCCTCTAAAACTTTTTCGTCAGTTATGCTCTTTTTTGCCTCTTTAAAGGTGTCAAGACATGGCAAAAAGACATCTATCACACTAACCACTCCCTCTTGACGCTCTATGATAAGCTGATCGTGCATTCTGCGTCTATAATTTTCAAACTCCGCTTGTATTCGCTGAGCAAGTGCCAAGTAGTCAAGCTCATCTTTCTTTTCATGTTTGTGATGCTTGTGGTGGCACTCTTCTTCATTCTCTTCGCAGTGACAACCTTTGCAGGTGCAATCTTCATCACATTTGTTATTTTCATCACATTTGCAATCGTCTCCGCAATCGCATTTATCACTACATTTGCAATTCTCGCTTTTTTTGCAGTCACAGTTCTCATTGCATTTATGGTTTTCGTCACACTCGCAATTTTCACCGCAGGTGCAGTCATCTCCACAACCGCAAGAGTGTTTCTTTTCTTCTTCCTCTAAATTGCAATCTTGTAAATTTTCGTTTTTCATTTACCCTCCTTTCTATCCGCCTCTCTTATTTAACTCATCAATCACAACTTTAAGTGCGGATGCAATGCCTGAGTAGTCCATTTTCTGCGGACCAATGACGCCAATGGATGCAAGTTTGTTGCCACCAACCATGATTGGCGCTTTGATAACGGACAAATCTTCGGTGACATCAGCGGAAATCTTATCTTCGGTCTTATCAAGTACCTCAATAAGTTCGTCCTTATCGGAAAGCATCTTGATAATCTTCTTAGTTTCCTTGATGTCGTCATCCTTATCAACAAGGCTTGCCATACCATCAGTTTGAACATTTAAAAGTTTTTGTTTATTTAATTTTGAAAGCCCTTTGATAATATTATTGACAACCCCTTGGAACGCCTTTATCTCTCCACTCATACCACGCATGTATTCATCTATGTTGTCAAGAAGATAGCCCATAGTTTCGCCTTTGAAATACTTTGTT
>DVLK01000036.1 GCA_018715545.1 Candidatus Caccovivens faecavium
TTTTTAATAAAATTTAAAAAATTTTCTCGCCATTTTCACTTTTTAGAGCGAAAACTCAATACCGTATAAATTATGTTGACGCTTTTTATGTTCTAAATCTTAACCGCCTCGCAAGGCGTTCTTTATCTTTTTGGATCTCTGTCTTTTTGACCTTTGGAACATTTTTTGGCTTTGTCATCAGATAATAACGAAGTTCATCAAGCGCGTGGTCATCTTTTTTTATCGGATTATCGCCATCGCCCCACCAATAGGATTTAAACTCACGAATAAGATTTACGCAGTTTTTAAAAATATAAAGTCTTACTCGTCCATCCGCTGTTCTTAAATAGCTCTTAACGGTTGCAATTCCAGAAAACATATCCTTATTTACCCTAGTGTTGACATTTATTCCATTTTCACTAAAAAGCTCTACGACAGTTTTTTCGCTTGATAGCGTTCTTTGACTTGCAGCAGGGTCGATAAGTGCGGAAAGTTTACCTGAGCTATTCCGCTTCCAATTTAGTCTATCTGCAATATTTTTAATACAATTCGCGTGATACGCAACATCCTTTTCGCTTTCAAAATGCTCTGCCACAACATAGACATTTCCATCAAAATCAACTGCATAAAAATGTGCAGAAAGCGGATTATGTAGTCCTGGGTCGATAGAAATATTATCTTGCCACTCCGCTGGCACCTCAAACGGCTCAATTACATGCACATTTTCGTCAAATTCACTGTAAACTAAACCGCTAGTATTTATAAACTTCCCATAGCGCCTTGCTTCCACTTCCTCAGCCGACATAGACTTTGTCATGCTTTCTATTTCTTCTTTCATTAGATACGGATTGTCCGCCCACTCAATCTGTTCATACCACACTTCTTTGTCGTCATTTTCGTTTAGATAGATTGTATTATACACCCATGTAAGCCCTTTTAGTGGCGTCATGGTACCAAAGATTTCTCCGCACCTATCAAGCACTCTCATGCGACACTCTTGATATATATCATAGGGTGGTTCTTCATCAAACCAAACATAGTCTAAACTTGCCCCTTGAAATTTCTCTCTCCCTTGGTCGCAAGATTTAAAACCTATTTTGCTAATCCCGCCACATTCGCTTCTCACTAAAATAAAATCAATGACGCCATTGTCCATACTTCCCTGCGCCCCAGAGAGCATAACCACCTTTTCTATTGATGAGGGAGGAAGATAATGCAAAATTTTTTGCTGAGCGACATCTCTTTGAACTTGCCTTGAAAGTGAAACCACCCAACCTTCCGTCACTTTATTTTTCTTATATGGATGTATTCCTAGTGCTAAATATACCACCTCAACCGCTCCACATTCAGTTTTACCAGTGCGATTTCCTCCAAATACCCAACGATTTCTTTTATTACATTTATGGAATATCATCTGTTTTTCATGCACCAATTTACCTTTGTTATAGCGAAAAATAGGTAAATTTTTTCTATATTTAATCTCCTTTTCGATTTTTAATATATTTAAAACTGTTTCTTCCATGCTTTCTCCAAAAAACAAAATTATAAATATTTTAATACAATTAGACAAATTTCTCTTTTTAAAAGCAAAATGTTAAAGTTTATAATTGAGGTATGAAAAAACTCTTAATTTTACTTTTTGTTCTATTACTACCAATCTGTCCCTTTGCTTCCTACGCAGAAGTGGATGGCGATTTTTATGGAAAGATAGCTTCGGAAAATGTCTATCTATTTTCTTCTCCTGATGTTAACTCTGAGCTTTTTAAACTACCCTATTCCTACTTTGTGAAAATTAATGATATAACCGACGATTACTATCAAGTTACTTATAAAGACTTAACAGGCTATGTTTTAAAAAATAGCGTACGCCTTATGGAAGGTACTCCTTCATCGCCATATCTTAATACAACCTTTTCTATCTTCACTTCCTACTCTCTATACGAACAGCCAAACACTAATTCTAGTGCGTATTGTGAGCTAAGCGAGAATCAAACCTTAACTTACTATGGCACTACTGCTGGCGAACTAGTAAGCGACAAAAGTGATATTTGGTACTATGCGTCTGTAAATGACAATGGAACTATCTATCATGGATATATCTATTCAGAGGTAGCAAATAGTCTGCCTAGTATTGTTATCAATAATGAAGAATTTAAAGAAGTCGATGAAAGCGCCTTAACAAATTCTACACCTGAATTTAACTCCCTATCCACAGGGACGAAAGTTCTTTTAATTATAGCTATTTTAGTTCCAAGTGCTTTTATTCTCTTTTTCCTAATTAAACCAAACAAACTTAACAAAAAAACTAAACCTGAAAAGAAAATAAGAAAAGTTCATCATGGTGATTATTTTGAATTTGATGATAGCGACTTGTAAGAAAATGCTATTAAATTAAATATAAATCAAAACATATTCTAATTTCTGATAATAAACATGCCAATTAGCAAACGCCTGTAATATATTTAAAATAAGTTTACGAATATATCGAATTAAATAATGTTATAAGGCAATATTTTTCATTGTTAAATCTTCATTTTTTGAAGAAGCAATATCTTCATAGTAATTTAATATCCAAGTTTCATATCTAAGCATATTTTTAAGTTTCAAACTTGAATAACCTAAATTTAAAAGTTTTTTGCTAAACATATCCTCTGCTTTATCTAATCTTCTAAAAACGGTTCTCAAACCTATATTTTTCTCTAAGGCTATATCTTTAAACTTCATATTTTCAATATAGCGACAAATGAGAATATCTGCATCTTTTTGTTCCAGCTTTGAAAGCGTTTCTTCAACCAAAACTTTGAGATTGATAAGCGTCACCTTTCTCTCTCCTAGTTCAATAAGCTTATTCGATGTTTGATATACATCATTTGTATTTAAGGAAAAATGATAGGAATTTAATGCCGTCTTTAATATAATCTTGTCAATAGCATCTGCGACTGCTTCTAAGTGTCTATACGCTCCTAGGATTGTTTTAGCCCAAATATTTTCTTTCATAAATTACTCTCCTTTGTAACCATGAAAATTATAAATAATAAAAAATGGCAAAGTCAAAGTTTATGCCATTTATTTATTAATGATTTTTACAATATTTTACAATTGCGAAAATTGTGACGCCATTTTGACGGCAAAATTGGCTTATTATGCTGAAAATTCACCATTTTTTATGATTATTATCGAAAATTATTGCGTATCCTTTTTATCTTTTAGAAACATTTTTAAAAACGGAACCATCCATCGTGGAGCTTTAATGCAAATAATCCTGATATTCTTCTTTTCTTTTTCCATAGTATTTGTTATGCTTAAACTTTTGAATTTGTGACAATTTCACTTCAAACTAACAAAATGTTAAAAGAAAAGCAAAAAAAATTACAAAAATCATGATGTTTTTATTGGTATTTATCATATAAATTTGATATAATAGATATATGAGTAATAAAAGTGGAAGACAAATAAGTAAAGTTAGGCTAACATTTTTTCTTATCTTCACCGCCCTTATACTTGCAAGCGTAATTTTGGTTGCTATAAGTCCTGATATAAGTATTGATGGTGCAGATTGGTTCAGTGCCAACATTTTCAAAGTTGTTGCAGTTGGCTTAGTTTTTTTAATGAGTTTATGCTTACTCAAAATCAATAAGAAAAGCATATTTATAACAATATCGTTAATTGCCTATTGTGTAGCTGTTTACTTCCTGTTTAGCTTAGATAATACAAAATTACCTGATGATATCGCTCTCGCAAAGGACATCATGTTATACGCCCTTCTTGCATATGCACTTGTTCTTGCAATATATACGATAATTTTAGCAATAGGTGTAGGCTTGAAAGTTTTGAATATCGCCGTTAGAATTGCCCTAAGCGTAATTGCATATTTTATTTTAACTGAATATTTACCTGAATATTTCGACTTAAAAAATTCGCTATTTATAATCTATTTAGTTAATTCTATAATTACTGTTTTATTCCTATGCTTTCATTTTAAAACGCACTATCTCATAATTATCGGCTTACTTCTTGCCACAATCGGTTCAGTATTCTATGCATTTAGTTTTGGTTGGATAACACTATTCAATATAACAGGTGATTTTGTAAAGTTTATAAATTCCTTTGATTATGGATTTATTCTTACTATTATTGGCATCTACCTAACTGGATGCGAAGCCGTTTTTTCTGGAATGTTTAAAAATAATCGCCTAAGTTTATAGATAAATTTATAGATGAAAAGATTAAAAGACGCTTTGAAGCGCCTTTTTTTATAAAAAATAAAACAAGCAAAACGCTTGTTTAAGTCAGCCAGACTGTAAGCCGAGTTCTGTATCAAACGGTCATCTTTCTAGTTTTGTTGTCACCAACAAAATCAAGCGGTATTTTTGTTGGACATGAAAGAACACATATACGCCCAAACTTAACCTTGCATCGGGTGGGGTTTACAGAGCAGGAAGTGTTACCACCTCCTCGGTAGGCTCTTACCCTACCTTTCCACCATCGCCAAAAGGCAGTCTATTTCTGTTGCACTATCCTTAGAGTCGCCTCCACCAGCCGTTAACTGGCACCCTGTTCTTTTAATGCTCGGACTTTCCTCGCTTTATCGGTAGTCGATAAACCGCGACCGTCTGTCTGACTGACTTATATATTCTATAATATTAAAAATTAAAAAGCAATAAAAATTTAAAAATTTTTACCCCACATTGAAAATAAGTTTAACTTTGCCATGCTTGTCAGCTGAAAAGCCCTGCATGATACCGTCCTGCGAAACTTTTATACCAACGCCGTAGCGAGCCATGCTTTTCGTTGCAGCAAGTCTACCGCCACCAAGACTACCCGCTTCAATCTTTAAAATTGCCCCAACCGCTATTATTGTGCCATCGAAATCGACAACTGTTGCGCCATCAATTCCGACCAAATTTTCTAATAACTTTCTATCAAGCTCGTATAGCTTTTTGCCAGCGATGATATTCCTTATAGATTTTGCTTTAACACAATTAAATTTAGTAAGATATTCCTCGAAGGTAATATTTTCATCAAATTGAGGAGTGTTTGACATATTATATAGTTTTGCACTTTCTGCAAGCTCCATTTGCTTTTTCTCTTCAAAGTGAGTTTCAGAAATTATATCGGCTATATTTATAAGCTTTAACGCCTCTTTTGTTTTGTCCTTATTTAAATAAATTATGCAAGCCCCCATATAACCAAAGGAACAATCAAGCGCTGTATTATAGATTGCACGCCTAATCTGTTTTGCAGTGTAAGATACATTATTGTATAAAAGTCTAATAATTTCATCATGAGAATAAACACACCACTTACCATTGCGCTTTGCAAACATAAGCTGACGGGCATAGAAAATTAAAATATCACCGCGCACAGTTAGCACTATTCCAACTCTTTTATCATTGCAACTTCTAGCTACTCTATCAAAGATATAAGGCGAAACGGTTGGCGCCGATTTTGGATTTTTTAAATTTGTGTACCCAATTAAACTGCCCTTTCTGTCAAATTCAACAAAAGATGAAATGCCGTCCGTTATTCTGACGAAAAAATCACTGTTCATAATATTGCTATAATTAACTTGTTTGCTATCATCGACAATTGTAGAAAGATTGACAAATATGCCCATAGATACATTAGCCCCCTCATAAGTTCGAGTTGCCCAACGATCTAATGATGATATAATACCTATTATAGTTTCAGATGCTATATCAGATGTAATACTGTCAATAAGTGCCTTTTCAATAATTGTGTTTTGTAACTTTTGTAAATATACCGTATTTTCAAGCCCAGCTTCCGTTAAAAGAGAAATCTCTTCTAAAATTGTTTTTATGAGATTTACTTCAAATGATTTAAATGATTGCCCTCTTTTTAAAATTAGTCTATACTCATCGCTTTTATTTGGTTTCAACAGCACAGAATTTCCCTTACCTAATGCAACCTCCAAATCTCTTGAAGACGATTCCGTTTCACCTGCAACATACGACCCAGTAAAAAGCGGTAGTATCATTCTGTTCACAAACTCATAAAAATGTGCTTTTTCCATACTTAATTCCTTATATCATATATTATTATAATAAAAATAAAAAAACACCATGTCAAGTGTTTTTTGTCGAATTTTTGTAAAAAATTTGCATAAAATTAGCATTTTTTCACTTTTTAATCTCTTTTTAGCGTTGAATTTAGAGTTTTTTATAATGATTATATTTCATTGCTGACAAGAACTAATCTCGCGCCCGTTAAGCAACCACACGCTTCCTTGAAACACTCAATCCATCGCCTATATCGTAGATGGTTGTATCAAAATCCAAGTCAGTTGTAATCTCTTTTAAGAACTTTCGTAAGTTGACAACAATAGTTCTAAGTTTATGCTTTATAACCCCCTCCTGCTTTACAAGCCCATGAAAATAGACATTATCTGCAATCAACAATCCGCCATCATTTAATAAGTTTTTTAAGTAAGGCAAATAATTAATGTATTGCCCTTTTGGTCCATCCAAAAAAATCAAATCAAACTTCCCAATATCTTGCCTTACTATATAGTCATATGCATCAGTTAAAATAACATTTGCCCTATCACCGAACGATGCTAAATTTTCTTGTGCTAACTTTGCATTATCGGCATTTTTTTCAAGAGTAATTATGACTCCGTCACAAGCGGAAAGCATAACCGACGCAGAAAATCCTATATAGGTACCAATTTCTAAAATACGCCTAGGATTGTTTTCCGAACAAAGCTTAGACAATAAAGCCATGCTCTCATCTTTCATGATAGGAACATACTCATCTTTATTAAACCCTGCAAATTCATTCTTATTCATATTAATTCAAAAAGACAATGGCAAGCACCATTGGACGGCGTTTGGTTCGTTTGAAAATAAAGTTCGACACATTTCTTCGTATTGTATTCTTAATAACTGATGGTTCTGCCCCTCTTAAATCTTGCTCTTTTAATGAAGCAATTATCATATTCTTTGCATCTTGAACAAAGCTCTCCGCCTCATCTTGATACACAACACCACGCGTGATAATGAAAGGGTCACCCGTAACATTGCCAGAAACATTGTTGATATTTACAACAACCACACAAAAACCATCTTCGGAAAGTTGCTTTCTTTCTCTTAGAACATTGCTGTCCATATCACCGATGCCGTAGCCGTCAATAAGTCTTTGACCTGCTGTTACAAGTCCAGACTTTTTAATACTATTAGGTGTTAATTCAACTTGAAGGCCAATTGTTGGAAGGATGATATTTCTCTCTTCCATACCTAATGCCATAGCAAGTCGTTTATGCATCATCAAATGTCTATACTCGCCATGAATTGGAATGAAGAATTTAGGCTTGCACAGAGAATGCATAATTTTGATTTCCTCTTGGCATGCATGCCCTGATGCGTGTACATCACTTAACTCATCATAGATGACATCAGCACCCTTTTGATAGAGTGCGTTTATGACATTATATACTCCTTTTTCGTTCCCCGGAATAGGAGAGGACGACAAAACAATTAAATCATTAGAGCCAATTTTAACACCTTTAAAATCATCACCCGCCATTCTCGTCAAAGCACTCATCGGTTCGCCTTGACTTCCTGTTGTGACAATCAAAAGCTCACTATCTGCATACTTTCCAATCTTATCAATATCAATCAAATTTTTCTTATCAAAAGTGATTTCCCCAAGTTTTAACCCAACTTCTGAGATGTTCACCATGCTTCTTCCTGTAAATGCCACTTTTCTACCAAATTTTTCAGCAAGATTTAAAATCTGTTGAAGGCGATGAATGTTAGAAGCAAAAGTAGCAACAATCAATCTGTTATCAGGATGCTTTTCAAAAATTTCCTCTAATGCTCTGCCAACACTTTTTTCACTCATAGAGTAGCCTTTTCTGCAAACATTGGTGCTTTCGCAGAGAAGAAGATTTACACCCTTCTTGCCTAACTCACCAAAGCGTTGTAAATCGGTCATTACTCCGTCAATAGGTTCAAAGTCAATTTTAAAATCCCCTGTATGAATGACATTGCCTGCTGGCGTAGAAATACAAAGTGCCATAGAACCTGCAATAGAGTGCGATACCTTAATAAATTCAATCGCAAATGGCCCTATTTTAAGCACATTCTTTGGTTTAACAGAAATTGCCTTGTATTGAACCTTAGGGTATTCTTTCATCTTGTTTTCAACAAGTGCAAGTGTCAATCTGCTTCCATAAATAGGCGCTTTAATTTGGTCCAAAACAAAAGGAAGTCCTCCAATATGATCCTCATGTCCATGCGTTAAAATGATAGCTCTTACCTTATCTTTGTTTGCGAGTAAATATGATATATCAGGCACAACAACATCTATTCCTGGCATATCATCACCTGGAAAAGTAAGCCCCGCATCAACAACGATGATATCATCGCCATACTCGAAAGCGGTCATATTTTTGCCGATTTCACCTACTCCTCCTAAAAATGTAATTTTAAGTTTGTTCATATTATCTCCTTTTATTAATAATTTTAATGTAAAAAAATTTTTCATTCAATGAAAAAGTTATCATTTATTTCTGATTAAATAATGATTTAAAAGTCAACTTTATTCCGCATAATCTTGGCTTTCAAAATTAACTCATACCATTTAAATTTTAATAGATTATTAAATTATATACTTAGCTTTCTTAAAGCTATCTACCTCTTCTAATTTTTTCGGTGTCATAATTATTTTGCTGTTGATATAATAACGCATGCCCTGGCAGGTAAAAAATGTTATCATATCAAAGGTGCATAAAAGCGCAGTGATAAGAGGTATAGTAACCACCAAGCTATAAATTCCAGCTATATATGTGAAAAGGAAGAATATTAAGTAAGACAAGAAATTCACCAAAAGAGTTTTAAAGAAACGCCTTGAAACAACCTTAATACCACGCCTATAACCCTTGTCAACTGAAACGCCAAAGATGATGATTGCTGGCGCCCAGCCAGTTGTCGATATTTTATTAAGAGTAAAGAAAACTATAAGTATTAAGATTTCGCATAACGACAAAAAGTATGTCTGAAAATTTACGCTATCGACAAGTCCAACTGCAAAAACACAAGCAAAAATTGCCGACATAAAGATAATATCATAAAAGGTTTTTGCAAGTGCATATAAAAGTGACTTATTTAGAGTTTTAAACAATGCACTAAAAAATGAAACTTTGCTTTTGTTAGCCATGTAACCATAGAGCATTTCACAAATAACATATTTGCCAACATTGAAAAGAAATGGTAAAAACAAAAATACTACCAAAAAAGCATAGACGGTGAGTCCAGCATTGGCACTAAACGCATCTTTGACAATATTTAAAATAATACTCAAAACATTGTGCAAGTATGAGCCAAAAGAGGCATGAAACATCGTCAAATAATTAGAAGCCACCTCAGAAACTTGTAAATTATTTTTAATAATTTCAGCAAAAGCAAAAAAGACCGGAAGTAAAAGCAAAACTGTAACGCAAAGCACAAAAAGATAATAAAGGAAAAGTTTTAACACCTTATCCCAGTTAGAGCAAAAAAGTTTAATAGAATTAACAAAAGCCATATTTTCCCTTTAATCTTTAAGTCTGTGTAGTAAATTTTTATTAAATAGCATTGTCTTTTAACCTTTTAATAAAATTTCTCTACAATTAAATAGCCAAAGCAAAACTAGCGCACCTAGTCATATCATATATATTAACAAACTAATAGGAAAAAATCAATAAATTTTTAAAGATTTAAACAAAATATATTATCGGAAGCCAAGTCAAGCACAACGCAGTTGTATTTGAACAAAGCTGATATTCATAATAAGTTGATTATATTTTAATATCAACAATTTTGAAATGAGAAACTCCGCCTGGCGTATGAACAACCACGCTTTCACCCTTCTTATGACCAATAATAGCCTTTGCAACAGGCGAAACATTGCTAATCACGCCATTCTTAGGATCGCTTTCAGATGAGCCTGAGATGCGATATTCAAGCTCTTCGTCAAAGTCTTCATCATATAATTTAACTTTTGTTCCGATATTAACAACTGTGGAATCAATATTCTTTTTATCAATAACCTCAGCGTTTAAAAGGATGTTCTCCATTTCTGTAATTTCTGACTCAATTTGAGCTTGCTCATCCTTAGCAGCATCATATTCGCTATTTTCAGAAAGATCGCCAAATTCCCTTGCAATTCCAATTCTTTTAACAACATTTGGACGCTTTACAGTTTTATAATAATTCAACTTTTCTTCAAGTTGTTTTTTCCCTTCTGGTGTAAGATAATGTTTTTCCATAATGCCCTCCTTCAAGATAGCCTATAAATTTCAACTTAAATATTATAAATAAAAGAAAAATAAAAGTCAACTAAATTTCACTTTTTCATATTAAATTATTCTCTCTGAATAAAAAATGTGAATTTAATGACTGCGTTTTTAATTATATGCAATTTTTAAAAATACATTCCAAATATATATAACTTATAAATTTTAAATCAGCGAAAAACGAATGTAAAATTTTAACTATCACGCCTGGGCGAGCAAACGCAAACATAGTTGCCTTTACTTTTCCGCCCGTGCGAATCTTTGCAAGTAAATTTCTCTCTTTGATAAACTTTAAAATTTTTTTGTTTGGCGCAGAAAGAGGGATTCGAACCCTCGGTGCGATTTCTCGCACACAGCCTTTCCAGGGCTGCACCTTAAACCACTCGGACATCTCTGCATAATAAGGTTTAAGAAAATTTGTTTTTAAGTTTTGTTTATGACCTTTAAACATCTATATGAGTGGTTTAAGGTCAATGGGGTCCCCAAAAACACTTGCTATTTTTGGGGTTAAGAGAAAAACAAGTTATAAAGCGAAGTTTTCAAATATATTTGAAAACAAGCCACTAAACGCAGTTTTTCTCGCGCACTCGGACATCTCTGCATAATAAGGTTTAAGAAAATTTGTTTTTAAGTTTTGTTAAAAATATTCAACTTATTCCTTTGTTAGTGCGTTTAGATTATAACACAAATCAAACAAAATTTCAACTTATTAACATAATTTTTTCTTAAAACTTAAAATTTTCTGTCTATTGTTCCACCACCATAGCATACGCCGTTTTCGTCATATAGCACCACAAACTGTCCTTCGGTGATGGCTTTTTGTTTTTCGTAGAAATCTACTTTGATGTCTTTATTATCTAAAATCTCCACCTTCACCTTTTGGTCAGGCTGGCGATAGCGAAATTTGGCAAAGCAATCAAATACCTTTTGCTCTGGCAATTTTGGTATCCAATTAAAGGCACTAGCATAAAGCCCATTTGAATATAGTTCCGCGCACTCGCCCTGGCTGACATAGAGGATATTATTTTCTAAATCCTTTTTCAGCACATACCACCTTTCGCCATTACCGCCATGCTTACCACCAATATTAAGCCCACGCCTTTGCCCAATTGTATAATACATCAGTCCATCATGTTCACCTACGACCTCACCGTCAAGTGTTTTAATTTCACCCTTTTGAGCTGGCAAATACTCTTTCAAAAACTTTCTAAAATTTCTTTCGCCGATAAAACAAATACCTGTCGAATCTTTTTTTTCGGCAGTTGACAAACCTAACTTTTTTGCTATTTCTCTAACCTCATGCTTTTCAATATCAGCAAGCGGAAAGATAACAGAAGAGAGTTGCTCCTGCGAAAGTTGATTTAAAAAATAAGATTGGTCCTTAGATAAATCCTTTGCCTTAGCTAAATATGTTAAACTTTCTTTTTCAAAATTTTTAGCATAATGCCCTGTGGCAATCTTGTCCGCACCAAGACGCTTCGCCATTTCTAAAAATGGTCCAAACTTAATTTCACGATTGCATAAAACATCAGGATTCGGTGTTCTTCCGCGCTTATATTCATCCAAAAAATATTGAAAAACTCGCTCATAATACTCTTTTGCGTAGTTCACACTATAATAAGGAATACCTATCTTATCACAGACACGCTTAACATCTTCATAGTCCTCCATGGCAGTGCATTGACCATCTTCTTCATCCCAGTTAATCATGAAGAGTCCAATAACATCATGCCCTTGCTGTTTAAGAAGATAGGCAGCCACACTTGAATCAACACCACCACTAATTCCAACAACAATTCTCATAAATTCTCCTAAACTTTAAAGCCACCTGTTTCTGTTGTTTCAATGAAAACAGGAACTTTGAATTTTTTACATATAACATAAACACAACTTATAATCCACGCTAACACCCCTATTCCAATAGGTAGATACAATATGGAAAGATATTCAACAAGATATGAATTAAAAATCAAGCAAACAATGGCATATGCCATCATAGCGCTCATAAGGATCCCTTTTATATATTTCCCAGTGTAATAGTAATGTGCCCCAAACAGTCCCAAAATCAAGGTGTAAATTAAGAGTTTTGTGTAAGATAAATCTTTTGGTAAATCCGATGTGTAAAGAATATAACTTCTATCTCCTTTTTTTATCATATTCTTGGCAGCGGTATTCGTAGCAAATTCTAAGCGCGAAAAAATAAGTCCACACTCATCACATTTAGTGGCATTAAGTAGACATTTATTGTCGCACCTTGGACACCTTTTAAAAATTTTGTTTTGCTTCATAAA
>DVLK01000037.1 GCA_018715545.1 Candidatus Caccovivens faecavium
TGGACAATTTAGATTTTACACAATATTCTGTTTCTTTTTATCTCTTACAATTGAGCGTTTTATTTCCTGCAATATTCTTGCATTAACCCCTGATTTATGCTACAATAAAAAAGAGAAAAATTATGAAGATAAAAATATCAAAAGAAAAACTAAACAAAGAATTAAATTTAAATCAAGAAAAGAAAGAAAAAACAAATAAATCTTTTTTCAATATTTTTTCTGTCATTTTAATCGTGCTACTAATTTTAGGCATAATTATTGAAACAGTAATGATAATAACTTTAAACAATAAAATTGACAACTTGGAAGAAGATATAAACAATATTCCAAGCATAGAATGCATATATGAGGACAGTCATTTATAAGAGTTATTTTAACTTCCAAAGCACACAATGTGTGTTTTTTCTTCCTAATAATTCCTAATAAAATAAATTGAAGATATTTAAAAAATAATGATTGTATAAGTAAGAAGAAATCAAGCCACTCTCTACAAAACTTGTAAGCCCATCGCTTATATTTAAACTAGATAGAAATGTCAAGACAGTAAACACTATCATAGAAACAACAAAGCCTTTTATCGCTCCTAGAAAAAATCCTAATAACCGATTTACCTTTCCAAGCCCCGCAAACTTTACACATTTTCTTAAAACAAAATCAATCAGCTTAAACAGGATTGACAATAAAATAAAAAGCAAGATGAATAAAACAACTTTTAAAAATATCAATGTTAAAGTCGGCGCAACTATTTCTCCAAAACTCATACTTCCTTCAAAGGTGATATTTTTTAGAACTGCTTGCAAAATAAGCCTCATAACAACATTAGACATAAGTCCTACCGAATATAACACCTCGCTCATAGATTGGAACTCGCCAGGAAGCAGTCCATCAAAAATATTTTTTAAAAACTCATAAACACCTTGCCATAGCGAACTACCCACCAAAGAAATAGTTAATCGCTCTGACAGATAATAGCATAAAAGAAGAAGGAGCGCCACCCTTAATAGCGAAAATAACATCCGTATCGCACCCCTATAAAAGCCGATAAAAGCATATATCAAAATTAAAGCAATGATGAGAAAATCCACATCAAGATTTTTGACAAAATAAAATAAATATATAATCAAACTTATTTTTGTTTGAATTTATATCATTAAAAATAAGAAAAAATTAATTTATTATTATTTTTTTGTGTTTTTCGGTAATATTTTTAGTGTTTTTTTATTTTATAAAAATTTATTTTTCTTTTTATGCTAGAAAGCTTATATTTAGCAAGCAATAAATATGCGAAATAAATATAAAAAAGGTGATAAAAATCATATCACCTTTTTTCTATATTTTTAATTTTTCTACAAACTTCTCCCCAATTATAGACAGGCTCAACATTTTCATTTTTTACAGGGAAAGTCCTGTCAGAAATAAATTGAAAACATTTAATTCCGCTTTTTGAAACACTTTCAATCACTTCATAACCATCATCAATCATGATGTCAATTCCAAGCATCTTACAAGTGCTTGCTTTATCAGTTTGTGAAAAACAATAGCCATCAGCCTTTATTCGCTCTTTTACAAGACGCCTTTTTGTTAGAGAAATATGCTTTTTTAAATACATACCTCTTGCAGTTATTATATATAACTCATGCCCTTGTGATTTTAAATAGTCAAGCGCCTCTTTTACAAATGGCATGAGAGGACACTTTTTTATACAATCTTCATATTTCTTCAAAAGCTCGCCAAAGTCAGCATCAGGTATATTATAGCGCTTTTTGGAACTGTTCGATTTAAAGTTAAGTTCGCTATCAACAATCTTGTCCATATAGGTAAGCTCGATAAAAGCTGAAATATAATTTTCCGAATTAAAAACAACTCCGTCTAAATTTATACCAATCCTCATATTAAACACCTATGCCATAAGTTTCTTTTTATTTGCATTAATAGCCTTAACAATATTTGCAATAACTTTGTCCTTATTCATCCACCAATCACGGCTCCATATACGCATAATTGTCCAACCACGCGACTCCAAAAACTTATTGCGATAAACATCTCTCTCCAAGATAGAATCACTGCTCTTATATGCCATATAGTCACATTCTAAGCCTAAAAGATATCTATCTAAATCTTTGTCATAGACAGCCAGAGATATTTTGTAGTTGGTGTTTCCTAAGTTTGTTTCTACGCTATAACCAAGTTTAATAAGTTCTTCCTTGATGTCGTTTTCTAGCTGATTAATCACAACATCCTCCTTTACTTCTGGAAGCGCTGGCTTAAAGCTATCTAATACATACTGAACTTCTTTTGGTTTTTTGTTAGATACCGCCCTGACATATTTTAAATAACTTTTAAATATCTTAGGTCCTGCATTTTTTGTGCCTTCCACTAGTAGTTCCTCTGGCTCGATACTCGTCACAACATATATCTTCTCTTTTGCACGAGTTATTGCCACATTCAGTCTATTTTCCCCGCCTTCAATGGACAACGGGCCAAAATGTGCCACCACCTTGCCATATTCATTGCGAGCATAACCAATACTGAAAATTATAATGTCGCGCTCATCACCCTGAACATTCTCCAAATTCTTTATGAAGATTGAGGTATCTTCGTTGTCCTCTTTCCTATTCTGTTCCCTTAGATACGCGTCACGGAAAGCAGAATCTTTTTGACATTCTGCATCAATAGCATCCTCAATAGCATTTTCCTGCTCAGTGTTAAAGGTTATAATTCCAATAGAGGACTTATTTTTCTTATTCTTTATCAGTTTTTTAAGAAGGGCAACAACAGCTTTCGCCTCTTCATCATTCTTTCTGCCCAGCCATTTCCCGTTTACTTTAATTCTCTCAATTGGCTTGTTTCCAACATTTTTTGAAATATTAGGGGCAATTTGTAGTTTTCCATCATAGAAAGCATAGTTCGAGAAATTGATAAGTTCTTCGTTTTTACTACGATAGTGGTAAGTAAGATTTGTGCTGTTAAAGCGTGATGTGGCAAGATCCAACAGGCTTTCCACTTCAAGTGCTGCTTGTGTGGCAAGATCTAACTCTTCATCGCTGTCATTTCCCATATATCGCTTAACGAAGGTAGCAGTTGGACGGAGCTGTTTAGAGTCGCCCGCAACAACAATATGTTTTCCACGATAAATTGTCGGCAAGGTATTTTCTATAAACACCTGGCTCGCTTCATCAAATAGGATGATGTCAAACATTTCCTTTTTAAGCGGAAAGATTGTTGATACGCTTTCAGGCGACAAAAGCCAACAAGGGAAAAGTCGCAACAGAAAATCGCCATACAGATCCATCATCTTCCTAATTGGCAAAAGCCCTTGTTGTTTTGTGATTTGGAAAAGATAATTTTTATTTTCTTCGCTGTTGTTGTAATAATCTATATATTCGTCTTTAAATTTACCAAGGCATATGCGTTTGGAAATCTCTTTTTCATCCTTTTTTAAAGATAAAATTCTATTTCTGATATTTTCAAAATCTATAATCTTTGAAAGCTTGTCCTTATTTAATTCCTCATATTTTATTGTTTCGTGGTAAATCCTTATCTCTAAAATCTTATCAATAATATCACGATATTGACGAGCATTTTTAGAATTTTCATAAGCAAAATTAAGAATGGTTTTTTCCTCTTCCGTCAAGCCTTGAAGTGCAACATTGACATCGCGTATTTCAAGATAATCATCAAGAGCATTGAGTAGTAGTCGCAAAAAGATAGAATTACCGTTGATTATATTGTCGATAGTCATTAAATATCCCTTACGGTCAAGCACTTTATTCAAAAGAGAGTAACTAGAAATATAATTTTGAATATCTTGCATGGTATTATCAAAATTCTTTTCAATTTCCTCTTCCTTTTTATTCATAGCATGTTTGACAAAAGGATATGCTGGGAATAACACCTTTGACCAATTGAGCGCATTATGAAGTTTTTTGTTTTCCACCTCGGCAATCATCTTTACAAGCGGTTTCATTTGGTCGGTAGTTTCCACTCCGTTTTCGAGCATATAAATCATAAGCTGTCTTGCGTGCGGATGTTTAGCTGTATCAAAAGGCACAATGTTTTTAGCAATCAGCTCTTTCAAGTATGTCTTTGTCTGGTTTATGACATGTATTTCCACCTTTGCTTTAATATGGTCAATAAGTGGATTATTCTTTTTAAGCTCAATGTAACGATAATATAAATTCGCCTTATTCTTTTCTCTTATCACGCGTAGCGTGGAAGATAGGCTCTTGTAATCCATAGCCATCAACTCTTTGTTTTTGAGCATGAGTTTATAAAGCACATAGTCATTACTCTTTTTGCCGATTTTTGCTGAATTTGTGTACATTTCTTGAAGAGATAAGCCAAAAGGCGTTTTATTAAATAATGCGTCAGAGATTGTTTGAAGCTCTTTTGTTTCCGCTTTTATATTGTTTTCTACTAGGTCAAACGCCGCTTTATCATCCAATACCTTTCCACTGCCCATGACAGCTTGATGCATTTGGTTACATCTTTCATAAAAAGCAACTTTATTCTTCTCAGCGTCTGTTATAAACATACATTTGGAATTTAGATTTTTAAGACGATTGAAAACAACATCAAGCGCCGCTTTTTTCTGTGAAACGACTAGTACTCGCTTATTTTTGCAAAGCGCATCCGAAATAATATTGACAATGGTCTGAGATTTACCCGTTCCAGGAGGTCCATAGATAACCATGTTACCACTTTCGTTTAATTTTTGAATAGCGTTCTCTTGTGCATAGTCAAGGTCATTTATGGTATAAATTCTTTCATCATATTTCTTATTCTTCTTTGCTCCTTTGCCGACTAGCAGTTGCTCAATAGCCATAGACGAAAGTCGCTTTTTCTCTAAAAGAGTATAGTCATTATAGATGGAGTTTGCAAGAGGAAATCTTCCAATGACACAGGAGTTTACAACCTTCATTGAATCATATTTGAAATTCTGCTCTTTAATATCATCAAATTTAACAAAGGAATTGTCAAATCTGCGCTCCAACTCAAATTTATAGCCATAAGCAGAGAGGTAGTCAAGAACATCTTTGACAGATTTGAGCTTATAATCAATAAGATTATCAAACTCCATAATCATCCCTTCATTATTGAGGCGATGTTCCTTGGCATAAGCAAGCATCAACACCTTATTAAACTGAACATACTCATCATGCTTAGCTTCAATAGATACAGTGCTGTCATTTTCAACATTGATAACCACAGGGAAAAGAATGAGTGGAGCTTTTATAGTTATATCTTTATTCAGATAGCCTGTTACAAAAGGGTAGCCGATAAAAAGTTCATAACGACCCGTTTCCTTAGCAAACTCCTCAATCTCTCTCTTCAAAAGTTTTAATGCGCTGACCTGTGAAGAAATTATCTTTTTGCCCTCTTCGCGTTTCAATCTCTCACGCCTAAGGTTTTCCAATCGCTTTTCATCATTTGACATGGCGCTGGCGTCTTTAAATAAGGTTTTGAGTTTGCCATCTAAATTAAAAGCTTGGTAAATTCTTTCTTTTGCCTCTTTTTTGATAAGCGCATAGCTACTTCTTTTACCTTTCCATAAAAAGGTTAAAAATTCATCCATCTCTTCTTTGTTGTTGCCAACAATCGCCCCTAAATCATAGGCATATTTTTTTGAGATATTTTTAGAATATAAGCTTCTATTTTTACCGCTTATTTCAATCAATCTTTCCTTATAATATTTATATATAGATTTCATCACTTCACCTTCTTATGTATATTGTAACAAAAATAAAAAATATTTACAAGTATAACTAGTAAATATGATAATATATTTTGTTTTGTTAGGTCTTATACTTATTGTCGTAAGGTATAGGACTTTTTTTATTAGGCACTTTTATATACTTTTACAAAAATTCAATGTAAAAGGGGGTGAAATATGTAAATGCTGAAAAGTAAGAAAAATGTTGCAACTAGGAAAGATTATGTTGTCACTAATCTTCGAAAGTCAAAATCTGGAAGAAATTATGCTGTTGTGTTTCGACCAAAAGTTAAAGATTTTGTTGTTGCAAATGGTTATAACACCAAAGACGGCACTTGGGCACAAGGTTATTATGGCTTTAAGTCTAGAAAGTCGGCTGTAAAAGTTGCTGAAAAGAATGCAAGAAAGTTTTTTTAAAAGGGATTGTTTACCCCTTGAAGTTAAACAAAAATTTAAAAATTAAAAGGAATTAAAGGAAATGGAAAAGAAAGAAAATGTTAATGTAAACGAAAATGTAAAAATTGAAGAAAAGGAAACAGCAAAGTTGTTTGTTGAAAGAGAAAAGTTTACTGGAAATGACGGAAAGGAATATTATTCATATTTTTTGAAAGGTAAGGTTCGTGGTCGTGATGTTCGTGTTGATTTTGCTCCAAAAGATAAAGGCGGATATGAGCCACTTGATATTGTCTTTGATGTGCAAGATAAAGCAGAATTAACTATTGGCAAAGAAGAAATGGTCGATAGTAATACTGGAAGAAAGTCTGTTTATGATACATACACTGTAAAAACTGTTGACGCTGACGGAATTGAGTATGTTGTTGGCGTTAAGCCTACTCGAAATAGTGATAAGGCACTTTTGCAAATGCTTATTAACACTATGAAAGTTAAAAGATAAGGTGGTGTATTATGAAGAATTTGTCTTTTAATGATGTTCGTAAAATGTTTGATGAGTTGCTTAAAAAAGGTTATACAGTAAATGAAATCTTGGAAATGCCTATTTTTGTAGGCGGTGCAAAATGAATAACTTTATTGAAATAACTTTAAGTGACAGTGAGAATAAGGCATTGATACCTATTCGCAAAATATGTTCAATAGTTTGCAATGCTGATAATACTTGCTTTATTGAAACTGGTTGCGATAGTTCTGGTGTAAGTTCTGGGATTTGCACTGTTGAAACTTATGACGAAATAAAACAGCAACTCAAACAACTTTCTTCAAAAAAGAAAGTTATATCTAATCTAAATAGAAAATTAAAATCTGTAAATTGGGAGTGATTTATGAAAAAGAAAAAACAAAAAAGTGCTTATAGTTCTTCAAGCATTCAAAATAAAACGAAGAGTAATAAACTTAAAACTGGTTTAGCAATTGGTGGAGTGACACTTGCCGTGCTTGCGCTTGCTGGCGGTTTAAGTGCTTTCTTTATTGGAAATAATAAAAATGATAACAAAACGCCTATTGATACTGGTTCTAGTGTAACTGATAAGATTGATTTTGCAGAATATAATTTACCTGATGAATTTAATTTTGCATCATATTCAGTTTATAAAATTAGTGATAAGTTTGATTTGTTTAGTTCTAGTGATATTGGAACATATATTTTAAATGAAGAAACTAAAAATATTGAGTTCTTTCGTTCTAGTAGAATAAGTGCTACTTATGACGAAGTTATAAATGGTTTTAAGTATTTTTGGTTTAGTGATAATACATTGATTAGGTTCAATGTTGAAACTGGCGAAAGCGAAAATGTAATGTTAAATTCTGGTGTGTCATTTAACACAATTAGATTTGTTGGTCATGAAGATAATTTATTGTATGTTGCTGGTTATACTTCTGGTTCTCCTTCTGATTATTATTTTGTTGTATTTGATATTGAAACTAATACAAGTGAAGTTTTTGAATTAACAAGTGCTCAGTATAATAGTGCAAGACGCCTTGTTGATTTAGGTGATTATTATTATCTTGGTTACGATGTAATTAACGATAGTAGTTATACTGGAAATTCTATTTTAATAAATAAAACAACTAAGGAAGTGAAAATTGTTTCTGGCGGAACTCTTGCTGGTAAGTATTATGATTATATTTTAAGAGAAAATAAACTTTATGGTATTTTTCGTGATTCATCTACTAGCACAGGTGCTGGTTTTCTTGGTTCATTAGATTTATCTACTGCCACTTTAACGGAAATTAAAAGTGCTAGTTATAGTGGTTGCGCTATTACTGGACTTGAAAATGGTTTGGTAGTTTATTATCCATCTAATTCAGATACTGGTTCTATGACTTGGTCTACAAAGCCTTATTATATGAAATATTCTGATGAAACTATAACTGATATTTATTTGGGCAGTTCTAGTTCTAGTATTGGTGTTTACAATGTAAATGGTAAACTTTTATTTTCTCCTAATTCTTCAAATAATAGTAATTATGCTTGTTTGGCAGAATTTAACGAAGAAACATTGACACTAGATAAAGTTTATACTGAGTCAGTTGCTAGTGGTTCTGGTGATTATGTAAATATTAAGAAACTGAATGATAAATATTATGCTTACTCTGGCAGTTCTGTTGTAAATTATAGGTATGCGGAAATTGAATTTTTAGAAAATGGTGATATTAATTTTAAATCGATTTCTTTGCGTGGTAGCACATCTATTGATTATAAGATTAAAGACAATGTTTATTTGTTTGAATCTAGTGGTTTAATAACTTATTATGATTTTGCTACTGACACATATAGATCTTTAAAAAGTTTAGGTTCTGGTGATTCTATTGAAGAAATTCAGATTGAAGATAATGTGGTTTATATTTATGCGAGTGATAATATGAAATATGAATTAAATCTTGATACTATTACTTTTAAAGCAGTTGCTTACTGGGAATAAGGTAGGTGTGATATGGCAAAAGAAAAAAGTAAAGGTTTCTTTCAAGGTGTTTCCTTTGTTTTAATTCTTTTGTTGATAGTTGGTTTTGTTGGTCTTGTTTGGTTTTTAACAAACAATTTTAAGACTGGTATCGGTGATTTTTATTTAAAATGTAATGACGAAATTATTACTGAAAATGTTGATAATTTTGAAATAAATTTTAATGAAGAATACGATTTTGAAATTGTCAGCAATTTAGATAAAATCACCGACAAAAACAACTATACAATTTCAGTTGTTCCAAATGTTAATGACGAAACTTCTTTTACATATATGGTTGGTGCTTATAGTTATAAGTATGGTTGCGAAACTTTCTTTACTGATAGTTTTGATATACAAACTTATGATAATCATTTTACATTTAAAGCAACAAAAGAATTAAACGAAGTTTTAGCTGATTATTATTCCGGGCAAACAATAACTGATTCCCCTATCGTTGTCGATAGTGGACTGGCATATTTTACACTTGTTGTTGCAACTGAAAATTATAGTATAAATCTTAATTTTAGTTTAAAAGGTGTATAAGATTATGGCAGTTAAAATTAACAAAATGTTTCTTCTTTTTGTTTTGATTTTATCTACTATTTTAATTTCTGTTTTTGCTGTTCCAACTTACAACTCTTATGCTTCTATTCTAATTGACGGTATAGAATATTCGACAGTTCTTGAAGATTTGCAGAGTGATAGTTCTTTTAATATTGAAAGTTATCCTCTTAACGAAAAGGACTATTCTTTGCAAGTCATTCAAATTGCTGAAAGTGAAAATAAAGAGTTGTTTATTTACGCATATCAGCCAAGTGGCGAAATTGGAAACTTAACAGCAACATCAATTAATATTTCTACTGGAATAGAAGAAAATTTAAGTTATAAGAATTATAAGTTAAGTTTACTTAATTCTTCTGGAACGCTTTATAAGTATAAAGTTGAAGATTTTGTGGTTAAAGACGACGCTTTAAGATATTATGATATATCTTCAATTTTTAGAAAGTGGAACGGTGATATTGATGAAGATACCGGAAATGATACTGAAATAACCGAAGTTGCTTATGAAGTTGCTAAGTTGTATACTGCTGTGACAGTTGATGGAGTTGTTTCTTATTCTTGTGAAGAAACTGCTGTTGTTGATATTACTGACGAGTATTTGAGTTTTATTCGTTATACTACTCCTTTGAACTGGACTGGAAATGCGTGCGACTCTCATTTTGTTGCGTTTTCGACAAATTATGAGATTGATAGGCTTTATGAAATTCAAATATCTTATGTGACTCGAACTTATAAAAAGACAACTGATACTGGAATTTTAACTGGTGGTGTTCAAATAGGCACTCCTTCTACTACTTATGAGTATGGTGAAGATGTTCCGCATAATTATACATACGACGCTGATGATGAAGCGGAAGTTGAAGTAGGTCTTTTGTTTCAAACAAAATACACATGGGATAGAATACAGACTGTTGACGAATTTTTAGAAGATAAGAATTTAACATCTACTGCACTTGAAAACATCAGAAAAAAGCAGTTTGTTTTGAATTTCTATGAGAGTGAATATCAAGAGTGGGCAGATAGTATTGGAGCAGTTGCAGTTAAAGAATATGAAACTGGCACTCGTGTGAGAGATATGACAATTTTAAGGTTAAAATTTGAAACAAATGGCGTGACTTATAATTTGGGTGTTATAAATAATAAGTATAATTCTAGTGATACGCCTGCAAATGTTCAGCGCAATCCTTTGCAAGATTTGTTATCAATAATTTTTGCTTGCTTATTATTTATTGTTCTGCTTGTAATAATTTGGCCTTTTTTACCTGCAATTTTATCTTTTGTATGGAAAGTCATTTGTTTCCCATTCAAGCTTATAAAATCAATTTTTAAAAAGAAGGACAAAAAATGAAGATAAAAAACAAAATAGGCTATTGCAATAATAGGACTTTAAACATTAATAAAGACGGTGGTCATTATGTTTATATTCGCAAGATAAATAATAATGGCACTTGTGATGTTAATGTGATTACATCTTTGGAAGATAAAAATCGAAATTTTAAAGTAAATAAATTAAAACAAGTTAAGCGTGGTAATACTTATGCAATACCTAAAAATGATGCTACTTTTGCTCTTTGGAGCGGTGTAAATAAAACTCCTATAAGAAATGTTAAATTGGCTAGCGTTAAAGATATTGGTCGTAAACGAATTAAAAAGCGTCATAATTTCTTTATAGGTAAATTTTTAAAATAAAAAAAAGAGATAGGTTTTTGCCTATCTCTAGCCCTTTAGGGTAATTAACCTTTCGGGCGAATGGGTAGTTCTTAACTACCATGATATAGGTATTATATGCAATAAAAACATAAAAGTCAATAGTTTAAGCAAAAAATTTTCAAAATTTGGAGTAAAATATGGCATTTTTTAAGAAAATTCATAAGAAATTGGCAAATAAGCCTAGAAATTATTTACAGAAAAAATATATGAAAAGTGAAGCAGATTTACTTCGTGCGTCTGCAACTGGTAGTGATAAGATTATCAAAAAAGCAATGAAAGAGCACGGAAAGTATGAATATGCTTTACTTTATCAAAATACGCCTGAATTTAAGAATAAAAGAAAAGGTGTTAAAGTATGAAATATAAAGTTTTAAAGTCAATTTTGGTAAATGTGGAGCATGAAGAACTTGTTAGGGTCTGTTTGCAGTTTAGAAGAAAATATCTGAAATTAGTTAAAGTATTGTCAAAACTTCCAAAAGAGATAATCGACGATATAAAAGATTGTATTGTTGATTATTATGGTATAGAAGATGTAGATTTTGAGTCTATTTCCCCTGACGGATATGTTTTGTTAGATACCTTTGAAGAAATTAAGGACAAATATAAAGATAAATTTAATGGACTTTTGTAAGGTAGTTGTTTGTATTTGGGTAAAGTTATGAAGAAATTTAAGTTATGTATTAGAAAAAATTTAGAAGAAAATGTTTATATCTTATGTGTTTTAGATAATGGTGAATTGTTTGATATTTGGGGTTTTAATGATTTGTCAAATTTATACAAAGTTAAATCTATCATAGAAAAAGATATGAAGTAGGTTTTTATGATGAAGAAATTTAAGTTGTTGTTAAAGATTTTGTTAGGAATAGTTATTTTATTTGTGCTTGGGTATTTTATCTATACGATAGGAAAATGATATGAAGAATGTTAAGGAATTTTTTAGAAAGGTAGATTACAGACACTATATTTGTATTTTGATAACTATTGGTTTTGTTTGTTGTTCGATTTTTGTTTTTCCTAATGCGTGGACTAGATTAGTTGAAAGTTTTGTTGATGTTTGGAATAGCATTTTATATTATTTTTGTCGTTTACTTGGAATTGACGCAACAGTGATTCCAACAGTAAATAATTATAGTTCTATTCAGTTTGATCCTATTTTGAACATGCCTCAAACTTGGGAAGAGTTCAGTGTTGGTTGGTCTAGTTATTGGACAACTTTTGCTTCACCAGATAATTTTTTAAACTATCTTTCCTTTATTGGAAATTTAGTTTTAAACATTTTTAAATATATTCTTTTAATAGTTTTGCCTTTAATTTTAATCTTATTTGTTTCTTTTAAGATGTATTTTAAAAAGCAAAATAATAAGTATAACAAAGATAGCAAATGCTTAACCTTTGTAAAATGGTTATCTGGAAAAACTTATGTGCCTATTAAAAATTGGTTAATCGATTTTTGGTATTTTGTTAAAGATAGTTGGTATGTTAAAATATGGTTTTTGATTTGGTCATACAATTTTAATATCATAACTATTTGTATTGAGTTTATTGCGTTTTGTTTTTATTTTGTTATATCTTTTGATTTTGTTAGCATTTATAGGCAAGTTTATAAATTATGCTGTGATTTAAGCGTTATGTTTACTTTTGTGCCTTTTGTTTTTTGGTTGTTTATTGCTTATTATGTATTTAACAGAATACGCAAGAAAATTGCCTATGCCCGCCTTAATCATTATGAACGAATGAATTGTGGTTTTATCAATGAACGCCCTATTGTTTTTATGGTATGTGGCACAATGGGTAAAAAGAAAACAACTGCTATAACCGATATGGCACTTTCGCAAGAAAATATGCTTAAAGATAAGGCGTTTCAAAAGATACTTGAAAATGATTTGAAATTTCCGTTTTTTCCGTGGGTAAATTTAGAAAACGCTTTGAAACTTGCAATGAATAAACATATTGTTTATAATTTGGCAACTATAAGGCATTATATTGACCATTTAAAATATATGTTTGAATTTAAAACAAAAGATAGAGCAGTTATAAAATCTATACAAAGACACTTACGAAAGCGTTATGCTTACTATTTTAAAGATTTTATCTTTGAATATGATTTTAATCGTTATGGTCTTTGGTATGACGACAAATTAAAAATGACTAATATTTGGAATGTACTCGAAACTTATTCGCAGTTGTATTTTATATACATAATACAAAGTAGTCTTATTATCTCAAACTATGCAATAAGAACTGATAGTTTAATTGACGATATAGGCAATTTCCCTTTATGGAATAATGACTTTTTCCAAAAAGATAGCAGACTTATAGACTGCTTTTCTAGGCACTCGCATATACTTGATTTTGATAGTTTAAGATTAGGTAAAAAGATTGTTGCGAATAATGTTTTAAAAGATAGTTTTGAGTTTGGCGTTATAAATATAACAGAGATAGGAAAAGAGCGTAAAAACAATTTGGAATTGAAAGACACTCGAAAAAATAATGAAGAAACTAATCAAAAGAATGACGGTTTTAACGATTGGTTAAAAATGGTTAGACACTCCGCTACTGTTGATAATTTTCCTTTTGTGAAAGTAATAACTGACGAACAACGCCCTGAAAGTTGGGGAGCAGATGCAAGAGATTTATTAGAAATTGTGCATATAAAAGAAACAAGCGAAATTAAACTCGCACTGCCTTTCTTTTCTTTGACTGAATTTTTGTACTTAACAATTTTTGATAAGTTTGAAGAACTTTATCGCAAATATCGTTATAATCGTGCTGATAACACTTTATTTATGTATTTAATTAAAAAACTTGCAATTATGTTTCATAACCTTTACATCCGAACTTATAATACTTTTGGTTATTGTAAACTTAAAGTGCAAGTAGAAAATGGAACGCAAGATGGAATTTTAAATGATAAAAAATATTATCTTATGAGTAAAAAGATTTATAGTAAGCGCTTTTCTACTGATTGTTTTAGTGATTTTTTTGATAAAAAAGCGTTAAATTCTAAATATGGTATAAATGATTTAAAAGAATATGGAACTGAAAAAGCAACATTTGACGAATTAAAAGAACAGCATAGTTATTTTATTACTGATTTAACTGATAAACAAAATGAAGATAAATGATAAAAAGTTGTGATAAAAATTTGACAAGGAAAAAGCGGACGGATAACACAGCCTTACTTCGTAGGTTTGGTGCTTATGGTCAGCCCTTGCAAATTTTTGAACAACGATAGCCTATGAATTGCTCTGCCAAAGAGATTGTCTTTGGCGGGGTTGGTTGTAAAAAGGCTTACAATGACAATCTAAAAGGGGTTTTATATGAGTATTGTCAAAAACGAATTAACTGCAATAGATACCTTACTACCTTTTGACGATTTATATCCTTATTTCAAGCAAAATAACCAGTTTTATAATGGCAATCGAATTGTTGATAAAGAGCAATTTGTTAAAGTATATAATGACGGTGGTCATTATGTTGCCATGCCTTTATTTCAAAAAAATGAAAATGTTTCTTATCATAAAAAAGACAAGACAGAATTAGATAACTTTTTTGAAAATGCCTTTTTGGTTGGTTTGAAAAACAACTTGAAAGGTAGAGCGTTGTCTGATTTTTTAATTGACGCTATTATAGATAAATATTCGCTTGATTTAGAATATGTTGCTGAATATGTTGCTGTCAATTTTAAGCGAAAATTACACAATCTTCATAAGCGTTTTAAACTTTTTAAGCGTAAGGCAAATTTAAACAAGTGGAATACATTTGTTACAATTACTTATGACGATAAAAAGCATACTGCTGAAACTTTTAGGCAAAAGTTGAGAAAAACTCTTGCTAATTTTCATACACGCCGTGGTTGGAAATATATGGGCGTTTTTGAGTATGCACCAGAAACAAAAAGACTTCATTTTCATGCTTTGATGTATATTCCAGAAAATGAAATGGTCGGAACTATTGAAAAAATAACTGATTATTCTACTGCACAACATAAAATGCAAACAACTTATCAAAATACTTTCTTTTTAGAAAAATTCGGTAGAAACGATTTTGAGAATATTACTGACGCTGATATTAAGAGTGGTAGAGCGTTAGATTATATTATTAAATATATAGCAAAATCTGATGAAAGAATTTTGTATTCTCGTGGTATTCCTAGTGAAATTTTAATGAAGATTGATTATAAAGATGTTGCTTGTTTGATGTTTGACTTTGTTCAAAAATTTATTCTTTTTGATAATGTGGTTGATTATGAAAGAGATATTTTAAAAATTCCACTGCGGAAAAAAATATTACAACAGATGTCTATGTTTAGTATTTGTTGAAAATTTTTATATTTTTTTTAAAATTTTTACACTTACACTGTAAGTGCTTTTTTGCGTTTTAGTTATAGTAAAAGTTTTATGAAATAAAATAAAAAATATAAAAAAATGGGGTTTAAGGGGCAATTCACAAGCGGTTTAGCGTGAATGCCCCTTCCCCTTTTTGTTATTTTTGTTCAATTCTTGCTTGCTAGACGCCCCCCCTTGTTAAAAAGACAAGGGGGCGTCTAATTCTCTCTATAATAAATTTTGCTCTTGAAATAATGTAAAATGTTTAGTAAAATATTTATGGAGAGTGATTTATGAAAAAGAAAGGCACGAAAAATTTAACATATACTCAAAGACTTCAAATAGAAATTCTTTTTAATGCTAAACATCATAAGCAAGAAATTGCTAAAATGGTTGGTGTGAGTTTACGCACAATACAAAGAGAATTAAAGCGTGGCGAATATGAACATTTAACAAAGCAGTCTAATTTTTGGTATGGTGATAAGTATAAAAAAGTAAAACGCTATTCTGCTGAAAAAGCACAACAGCGTTATAATAATTTATGTTCTGCAAAAGGTCGCCCTTTAAAAGTTGGTAATGATTTTGAGTTTGTCAATTATATAAATAACCGTGTTAAAAACGAAAAGATAACAGCACATGCTGTATGGGGTCAAATTCAATATAAGCAAATGCGATTTAAAACACAAATAAGTAAACAAACGCTTTATAATTATATAGAGTTGGGTATTATTGAAAATAAACAAATAGGAAAAGTTAAAAAACAAAAACATAAACAGCAAAAAGCAATAAAGCGTGTTGCTCGTGGTGTTTCTATTGAATTGCGTCCTTTGGAAATAAAAAATCGTCTAATTTTTGGTCACTGGGAAATGGACTGTCTTTGCGGTTCTTCTCATGATACTTTTTTGGTTATGACAGAACGCTATACAAGGCAAGAAATAATCTTTAAAATGGAAAATCAAAAAGCAGAGAGCGTTTTAAAATGCCTTGACAATTTAGAAAGACAATACGGTAAAGAAAAATTTAAACAAGTATTTAAAACAATTACTGTTGATAATGGCGCGGAATTTTTAGACTTTCAATCTTTGGAAAGGTCTGTGTTTGACAAAAATTCAAAACGCACATCTGTTTATTACTGTCACCCTTATTGTTCTTGTGAGCGTGGCACGAATGAACGCATGAATCGTGAAATACGCAGACTTGTTCCAAAGGGAACAAACTTATCGGTTTATACAAATAACGATGTTGAGAAAATTCAAAATTGGTTAAATAATTACCCTAGAAAAGTTTTGAATTTTGCAACATCGCAAGAGTTGTTCGATAAGTGTATGAAAATGATTACTTAGCAAAATTTTAAATATTTCTTTTAAAGGTGCTGGAAGCAACACTTATTTTATCTTTGTCAAAATTTGTCAATTTTCCCCTTTTAACCTATTGCAATAGGTTAAAAGGGGTGTGTTTCTCTCATATTCTACACTAAAAATCAAAAATTTTTATTTTTTTTATAAAAAGTGCTTAAATTTGTTTGACTTTTCAAATATATTTTGTTTCACGGGCGAACGCGCAGAAAATTTTTTTGCAAAGCGCTAACTAAAAAAACACACCCTATCAAAAAAATTTTCCACAGCCTAAAGGCTGGCTAGGCACATGCCTAGCGCGCGTTCGCCCTACCTCTTTTTATTTTCCTGCCTAACTCTACCAATAACAAAATCACCTTCTTCCGTATTTTTTGTCACGGTCGTTCCCGCACAAATATATGTTCCATCGGCAATACTCACCGGAGCAATAATATTGACATTGCACCCGATAAAGACATCGTTACCAATTTTGCTTCTTCTTTTAACCTTTCCGTCATAATTTGCAAACACAACGCCACAACCGATATTGACGCGCTCACCTACATCGGCATCTCCCACATAAGAAAGATGAGGCACTTTTGAAAATTTTCCGATTTTAGAATTTTTTATTTCCACAAACGAACCAACTTTAACGCCATCAGAAATATGCGTGCCTTTTCTTAGATTGGCATAAGGACCTATTTTAGCATCATTTTCTATGACGCTCTCCGTGACATAGCTATCTTTAATCTCCACATTGTCGCCGATAATAGAATTTTCTATCACAGAATTTCCTAGAATTTTAACACCTTTGCCGAAAGAACAATCGCCAATAACCTTAACACTTTTATCAACAAAATTTTCCATACAGTGATATATGAAAAATGGAGCGATATTGTTAACAACTACGCTCCATCGTGATTTCTTCTTTATAGCGGTTATATTTATCAATAGTCATCAAAAGATACCTTTCTCTCTGCTGACTGTCAAGTGATTTCAAAACTTTATCATCCATCAGGAAATGCAAAGGATTGAAAATTTCGTCCTCTTTATCCATTAAATATTCCACTTTCTCTTTAAACGCATCATCTCTAAATGATATTGTTTTAATCCTTGTGTTTACACTAACTCTATTGTCTTTGCCGAGCAATTTATTCTTAGCTCTTAAAGCAAAATTTTTTAATATGTCGTTATTTTTCATTAACTTTTTACCTCCTTTTTAACAACAAATAAATTATATAATAAATGAGATAAAAAGCCAAAATATATTTTGTTTTATTATTATTAATTATGTCGAAATATATGATATTTTGAAACAAATTTTTTTGCGTTAATACCGAAAAGAAAAATATACAAAAAAATCATATTCTTAATAAATATTTAATCCTAAAAAAAATAAAATGTGTAATAATTTTACACATTAAATTTTTTCAAATTCACTAGCCAAAAATTCCTTCTTGTTTGCTTTTTCCTTTTCTAAAAGTCTTTCGTTGTTTAGCCTAATAATCCTACGGCAAATTTCTTTTCTTTCGATATTTTCAACCCTATCTTTCTCTGAAGCAATCTTTTCTCTTATTTCTTTCTTGAGTTTCAAAACATATTCATTGAAGTTTGACGGAACTTTGCCAGCGTCAATTTTTGCTTTCAAACCCTCTTCAATTTGTGTTACACATGACACGATGAACATCTCATCTCTAAACCACTTTGTGGCAAGTTTTTTGAATTCGCTTGGGGAATTATAGAGTTTTCTTAAAATTTTAACCTCTTGACTATCCTCGGTCACAGGCACCACATTGTCATTGACACGCTTAAGTTTTTCGGTGTAAGCATCCCACATAGAACCAGTCTTGTCAATCACACAAAGTCGCCCGCTTCTCGTTTCCACCTTAGCAAGCCCGTTTTCAAATTGCGAAGCATACTCAAGTTTAAGAGGCATGATTTCGCCCGACTCATACATATATGTCTGATAAACCCTCTTGCCCTCTCGCACATTGATGACCGCCATACCTTCGTTAAAATCGCTCGGCTTAACAAAAAATCTTTTATATTGTCTTTCTTTAAAACGCTCTTTCTTTTTCTCTTCCATAACTTTATTTTGCGCCACAATTTTTCCTTTCACACCTTCAATCAATTTACCTAAAAACATTTTAAAATCCCTCCTTTATGCAATCCGTAGAAAGCGCAAACAGTTTTTCTACCCTTGCTTGATAATTTTCAATGTCAACCACTTCACTTTTGCATTTTTTAAGCACATTCTTAATCGACTCTTCGCTTACATAATCTTGCGCCTCTAAGTATTTTCGGTATAGTTTATTAAGTCCGCCTGTAATATTACTTGCAAGCGCAGCACCTCGTATATTATGAACATATCTATCGTTAAAACCTCTATCTAAACCGTGCCAACAAAACAATTTAAAATGTTTTCGCAATGAGTCAACTGAAGTTTGAAGTAAGCTATCTCCATGCTTTTTTATCGTGTCATCATCAAGCGCTGTATATAGCATTGGACAAACGAGAAGATAGTCTTTCAATTTTTCAGCAGATAGGTCGCCTACATATTCTGTCACCTTTCTATAACCGTTTTTCGTAGGAACAAGAGCCTCTTGAACATCCACTGCTATACGATTTTTAGTGACAGGATCCTCATAGGTGGTCTTAGCCATATTACCATAGACATCAAAATAGACGCCTTCTGAGTTGTATTTTTCTTTCACAAAGACAACGCCATTATTTAAACAAGGACTTATAAAATATGCTTCAGGATAAACCGACTTAACAACAATTCTAGTAACAAAATCAAGCGGATTTTCCATATTCCTAATAGCCAAATATTCTTGAAAATTCATTTCACACCTCTTATAACTAAATTATACGCCATAACAAGCAAGATGTCAATAGTGAATTTTAAGAAATCGGCAATAAACAACGAAAGTATCCGCACTAGATCCTTCGACTTCGCTCAGGATGACATAACCTAGCGGAAATAAGAAATAAAAAAGAAAAAATAAAAGTTG
>DVLK01000038.1 GCA_018715545.1 Candidatus Caccovivens faecavium
TAAGAAGAAAGACGGCTATTTAAGAAGTATCAATTTGTCAAAAGAGTTGTCTTTATATAGGCAAAATTATTGTGGTTGCAGATTTTCTATAAGAAAAGAAAGCAGTATTGAAAATAGATAAAAAATGTTGTAAAAATGTCAAAAAAGTGCAATTTTTTTAGATTTTTAGCAAAAAAACAACAAATTATGCGATTTTTTAATTAAATTAAAAAAATTTAAGAGGTCGAATTTGAAATATAATGAAGATAACTTTGTAAGTTTAAATAAGAAGAAAAAGGAAGAAACGAAATCTATTGCGTGGTATCTAACAACGCATATAACTTTATATATTGTGCTTATCTTCTTTCTTATATTTTTTGCGTGGTACACTTATTTCATTGTGACTCATCGTTATTATATTGTATACGGTCCATCTATGAAGCCTACACTAAATGCACAAGTGTCAGACTATGACGAGGACAGTGCTATGGATGCTGTTTATGTTAATCTTTATGGTAAAATTGAGGTAGGCGATATTGTTGTTATTGATGATGTTTCGTCTTCATCTATTATTAAAAGAGTTGTGGCAGAGAGTGGTGATTATGTGACGATTGCCAAAAGTGGTGATAATTTTTATCTTTATAGAATTCCTGCAAGTATGATGACGCTTAATACTCAGGGCGAAAAGGAAAGTTTAATTTCTGATAGTGAAGCGTTGGTTGTTGAAAGAGAAAATGGATATGATGTAATTTGGGATGAAGCATCCGCGCAGGTAGATGGCAACTATACTTACGAATATAAATTTTACGACAGATTTTTACTTAATATGACAAATTCAAATTTTGATTATTACATTTCGGAAGAGGGATTAAAATATGTTTGTGTGCCACAGGGCTATACTCTCTGCTTAGGAGATAATCGCGCGGTTAGTGCAGATTCAAGGCGATATGGTTTTATATCATACGATAATATAGTTGGCGATGTTGAACTTTTTGTCTATGACTACTCCTTTGGTAATCGTGTGCTTGAAGTAATTAAATTTTATTATTTTCAGGTTGAAGAATTTTTTGCAAGATAGCGAAATTGTTTGGAAATATCTAATTTTTGTGCTATTATAAAAATAGCAGTTATTGCTAAATATCACAAAAAGGAGAATATTATGAATAAAGGTGAATTCATTAAAGCAGTTGCAGAAAAAGCAAATTGCACACAAAAGGACGCAGGAATTGTGTTTGACGCTATGGTTGACACAGTTGTAACCGTTCTTAAAGGTGGCGACAAGATTGTCATTCCAGGATTTGGTTCTTTTGAGCTTGTTAAAAAGGCAGCTACAACAAAGATTAATCCTATGAACAAAAAGCCAGTTAAGGTGGCAGCTTGCAAACAACCAAAATTTAAGTTTGGTAAGAGCTTTAAGGCAATTTTTAATGATTAAATAAATAAGGGCGTGGAAATTCCATGCTCTTTTTTTGTTTAAATTAAAACTGTTAATACATAATCCATATAATCTTATCAAAAACATATGATTATATCGTGATTAGATGATTAAAAAATGCTGAAAAATCAGCATTCGTCATTTATTTCGTGTTCTAAATCTATTATCACATATCCCTGCTCTAAGTGGCATAGCGGACATGTTTTATAACTTTCTTTGGCGATATCCACAAAGCCACAATTGGAACATTTCCACTTTGTTTCTTTGTTTCTCTTATACATAGTGTGATTTTTGTATAGCGAGCCTAGATAGTTTAATAGTTTATGATGAGTTTCTTCTACGCGTGCCACCATTTCAAAGGATTTGGCGATATCGGTGAAGCCTTCATCCTGTGCGATTTTTGCAAAAGAAGGGTAAATATTCTTTGCTTCCGATAGTTCGATTAGAGCCTCGCCTAAGAGCGATGTTTTAAGCTCTGGTGTTTCAAATGGATAGCCTGCTTCAATGGCAATATTTTTGGAACTACCCTTTTCTATGATGTAGTCATAAAAGACCTTTGCGTGAGCCATTTCGTTTTTGGCTAGCGTTTTCATTGTGTCTGATATAAATTTTTGATTGTCTTTTAGTGCCATTTTACTCATAAATTGATAGCGCGCACCCGCTTGGCACTCGGCGGAAAAACTCCTAGCAAGATTAATTTTTGTTACACTTTCATTGAAATCCATATTTTTTCTCCTCTCATAAAATATTGCCAGATTAAATTTTATTATTCATTTGCTTTTTTATTTTTTTTTGTTTACAATATATCTATCTAAACTGAACATTTGTATAAGTTTGTAATATTATAAGGAGGGAGATATGCTTCTGCCAGATAAAGGGAAACCAACAAAATATAATACCATAAGAAAGAACTACTATATCATTATAGACGATGAGCGTATGACCACAAGAAAACTTAGAAACAATCTTGGATTTTATAGCATTGTAAGCGATGGCTTGATTAAAGAGGAAGAAGTTGTTTATGATACTGACAAAAAATTATTGACTGGCGTGGGGTTGGTGCTTAGAAAAAAACTGACACCACAGCGCGCATATTTTTCTCTTGTTAGAATAAATAATTTGACAGATAGTTATCAATTGCATGAAAAAAAATCTTTCTTAGGAGAATGTGAAAGAGATGACCAGCCTAGCGATTTCCCTGTTCAGATAGCTGATGCTGTGAATAACATATTCAACAATGTATTTACTATAAACTTAGTGGATGTGGTGAAGCACTGCACAGCATACATCAAGATAGGAATTGGTGGTAACAAATATAAGATTGTCAGCGGAACAGGTTATGAAGTGGTGGCAACTTTTGAAAACTTAGCTATTCGCGATATGAGAACGGGTCGAAAGGGGGAAAAGCGTATCTTTTCTCTTGAAATGGAAGATGACCCTGATTATGAAAAAGAAAGAGAGCATATCGAAGCGGTTATAGCTCGCTATTGTAAGGAGCTTGTGCCTGTAATAAAAAATAGATTTGAAATTGCAGAAACTTTGGTGCGCGCTCCTGTTGTTGATAAAGCAGAAGAAAAGAAACGCAAGCTGGAAGAAAAGAAGAAGAGAAAAGAGAAAAAGAAAGCGCAAGAAGAGGAATTTTAACTCTTCTTTTTTATTGTATTTTAATACAGAAAACGCTAATTTTATTAAAAAAGACAAAAAATACTCTTTTTATTTAAAAAAAGACAAAAAAATCGTTATTTTTTATTATTTTTAATATAAAAACCAATATTTGTAATAAATTTATGTGGTATAAAATGATAATTTCTGCTGTTGAAATAAAAATTCTAAATAAAAGTTTAAGTTACATATAATATCATGTGGAAAAGAAAAAACTCGCCTTTTGGACGAAATTAAGCTATGGAATTGGTAACTTGGGTTATGGCAGTATGGGGCAAACTGTCAACTCTTTTATCATGTTCTTCGCCACAAGTGTTATGGGATTGTCTGGTGTGTTGGTAGGTGCGGCCATAGCTTTAACATCGCTTTGGGATGGTGTATCTGATCCAATTATTGGTTTTCTATCTGATAGAACTAAAAACAAGTTTTTTGGGCGTCGCCTTCTCCATATGTTAATAGCCTCTTTTGTGCTTGCGATTTGTAACATTTTGCTCTGGACATGTCCTATTGAAAAAGGTTCAAATCTTGCCATTCTTTGGCTTATGGGCTTTTTACTTTTACAGGAGACTTTTAACACCTTTTTTGCCACGCCATACTCAGCTCTTTGCATTGACATAGCGCCAGACTATAATGACCAAACGAAAATGCAGAGCTTTAAATCGGTATTTTACATTTTGGGTATGATTATGCCAAGCATATTGATGTATATTTTCATGCCGTCAGCAAGTATTGGTGTTCAAACACAGTTTAATAAGGAAGGATATATCTATATTGCGCTTGTAAATTCTGCGCTCGTCATAATTTGCGGACTAATCTCAGTATTTGGCACGCGCAAACGCGTCGTGTCAATGCCTAATTATGATAAAAGTGCCATTGAAGAAGAGGGTGTAGTAAAAGAGAAACATGGCTTTAAAAAGATAATCGGTGGCTATGTTGAAACGCTAAAAAAGAAGGAATTTAGAACGGTTATGCTTGGCTATTCCGTTTCCCTTATTGCTTCTATTTTTATAACATCGGTTGGTATGCATCTTTTCACATTCTGCTACCACTTTTCTTCCACTCAAATATCGGTAATTATGATATGCCTTTTCGGCGGAGCGATACTTTCTCAACTCCTTTGGGTTAATTTGGTAAAAAAATACGATAAAAAACAGACTCTCATATTTGCTCTTTGTCTGCTTCTTGTTGGAATTGCACTCACTAGCGTAACCTTTCTCTTTCGCACATATTGCACCAGTGATTTCATCTTTTGGTTCGTGCTTCCGTGTATCTTTATCTGCGGGTTAGGCTCAGGTGCACTTTACTCTCTTCCACACTCGATGTATGCTGATGTGGTAACAATGGAACAGTATAAGACTAAGAAAAATAACGCAGGGCGCTTTACAGGCTATTACACCTTTACCTACAATTTTACAAACTCGATAACGCTTTTAATTATCGGCGTGCTTCTCGACCTAATTAAATTTGACTCTCGCTTGCCGCTGCAAGCTCTGTCCGTTCAGGCAGGCTTAGGTAAGATTGTCTTTTTTGGTAGTAGTATTGCTATATCTATTGCCATCCTTATCTTTTCTAGGTATAACATTAAGCGCGCAGACATATTGAAAGTGCAGATTAAGGAATTGGAAAAAAAGGATGGGAAGATAGAAGAAAAGCTTTTGTTGGAAGATAAAAAATAGAGAGTTGTAAAGTGCGAAAAGTTTGCAGTTTACAAAATCAAAAAGTTTATAAAAATAAAAGGAAATAATTGATAATAAATTAAAAGAAGAGAAAGTGGAAGAT
>DVLK01000039.1 GCA_018715545.1 Candidatus Caccovivens faecavium
GAATCCTATCTCCGGAGCCAAGCTATGCACACCACATATGGTGTGTTTTTTAATTAAGTTTGTGACCTTGCGGACAGCGTTGGAAACGCTGTGTTTTCGAAGAAAACTTAACAGCCACCGTATATTTTTATGGGGTCCCCAAAAGTATAAAGTACTTTTGGGGAAAAGGAACAAACAAGTGAATGGTAAGAGTTTTGCTATTTGGCAAAACTTGAAATGAAACGCGGTTTGTGACGCAACCACAAGGTCGTAGGTTCGCCCGTTCCGGCGGGGCGGTCGAGGACTCCGCCCGTTCGAGCGGAAAACAAGCATACAAGCTTGTTTTTTTGTTTCGCTCTCACCCTATCTCCGGAGCCAAGTTATGCGCACCAAATATGGTGTGTTTTTTATTTGCTATCTTTTAAAATAAACTCTATCAAAGCGATAGAGTTTTTGCTATAAAACTTAATATTTTTGTTCGTTTAATATGGAACTTTTCCTTTGTCATCGGTAAACTCGGACATTGTTAATTTACCAAGTTGTTCGGTTGATAACTCAGGATGCAGTATATGATTTGCTACCATATCTGCCACCAAAACATCTTCAATATCATACGAGTTGTTTGTTAGCATATAAAAATCTTTTTGAGTTATAAACATGTCATCCACTTCTTCTTTTTCGCGTTTAGACAAATTCGTTTCTAAATCTGAAATATATTTTGGAAGTGTTGTTAATATACCGAAAGTTTCCTCAGGTTTTACTATGTCCATATTCAAGTTTTTATAAATTTTTTCTGCGTCATTTAGTTTTAGCATGCCGTGAATGTGTTTGGACGCGCGAGTTGGTTGTTTACTGTCAAAACAAGGATCTGATATATACGCTCCGTTGATATGATATTTTTCATCTTTTAGATATACCATGGCATTAGCGTGTCTTGCATATTTTTCCGTTGCATCATCAAGATATTGAATTGCGCAAGGAATGCCGATTTTTTTACATAGTTCGGAGAGTAGTGCGGCATAGCCAAGACAGACAATATTATTTCCGTTGCTATTTAATATTGAACTTACTCTTCTTGAAACTGTTTTGTTTTCAGCATCATTATAAATAAATCTTGTAACATATTTATATGCCAAAAGATACTTTTCAAGTGGGCTAAGCGGGGAAGAATTAAAAGTTGCATTATTGATTGTATCTGCCCAAACTTGCAGGCGCTCATTTGCGTCAATTACTCTTTTTATAGACATACCGTCTTGTAAAACTATGTTGTTGTAGCCATGATTGTTCAATTCAGATACAAAATAAATAACTCTATTTAAATCAGATGTTGTAAAGACGCTTATGTCGTTTAGAGCGTTACTTTTACTATTATATATACCATAATTGTAAATTTCGAAAACTGTATTTTTATTTAAATTGCTGTTTAAAATTCTTTGAATTTCGGACGAGTTTATTCTTTCCACAGCAAGGCGAATTAATTTTCTGGTGCTTGTTTTGCAGTATGGGTATAAGGTGTTTGCATACTCAAACCACTTCTGTGGATTTTCAAAATCTAATGTTTGCAAATTATTAATATCATTGTCAAAATTGTCCATAAAAACTCCTACTTATTATAATATCATAAAAACTCTAATTTTTCAAGTAAAAATTATATGCAATTTAACTATTGACAAAAGGTTAAAAATTATGTATGATTATCATTTGAAAAGGAGAGGGAGGATGAAGAAAAACGAGAGTAACTTTAAGTTATCAAAATATTTAAAAAGATATTCAGGTATTGTTGTTTTATATATCTTCGTATTTATTCTTTTAACTGCTCTATCTGTGCTTACACCGATTTTATCGGCAGAGGCGATAGAAGATATAACTTTATCTAGTTATGATAGTGCGATAAAGATATTTTTGGTGTTGATTGGCGTTGCGCTTCTTCATTATTCCTTATCTAGCGTTTTAAATTTTTTATATAACAAATATGGCATGAGGATGATAGGTGACATGAGTCTAGATTGCGTGGCTCAATCCTTTAAGATTAACTCAGGTTCCTATTCCAATCATAGTTCTGGGCAGTTTATGGAAAGGATTGTAAATGATCCCAACAGAATTGTCAATAACATGGTTAGTATTGTTGACTATATTTCTAGCATGATTTCCATTTTAGCAGTTATAGTTTACATATTTGTGCTTAACTACATCATCGGCCTTTGTATATTGTTCATTGTTTTAGTTTCCATGATTATAGATTATATTCGCATTAAAAAATTCAGCAAAAATCAAAAAAAGGCTTTTGATGCGCACGATAATCTTGTTGCTATTGTCAATGAAACAATAAAAAGTGAAAAAGATATTAAGACCTCAGGCTTGGAAGAAAAATTGCATAAGGTTGTAAATGACAAGACAAATAAAAACATAGAGGAAAACTATAAACTTAGAAATAACAATCAGGTGATAAGGTCAATAAAGTTTGCTTTTCAGGAAGCATTAATTATTGCCACTTTGATTTTGGGTATAGTCCTAATGGAAAAGGGATTGGTGACCATAGCTATCTTCATGGTTATATATTCCTATCGTGGTAGCATAAAAAGCTTTTCTACTTATTTTGGAAATCTAAGCGAAATTTTTGCTTCAATTAAAAATTCACTTGGAAGAATTAGAGAGCTTTTTGAAAATAATGAGTATGGCATAGAAGAATTTGGTAATGTTCATCTTGACAAAGTTCAGGGCGAGATAGTGTTTAAAGATGTAATATTTAAGTATAAGGACTATGATTTTAAAAAAGACAAGAAAACCAAGGTGATCACTAAAACACTCAAAAACGAAACGCAAGTACTTGATAAGATAAACTTCACCATTAAGCCAAATACAACAGTTGCTTTTGTTGGCAAAAGTGGAAGCGGAAAATCGACTATTTTAAGTTTGATTTCTAAGATGCTTGAAGCGGACGGCGGTCAGGTACTTATAGATGGAGTTGATATAAAAGCTTTGGACAAAGATACGCTAAGAAGGAGTATTTCGCTTGTCAATCAGTTTCCATACATCTTCGACATGTCAATTAAAGAAAATTTACTTCTTGCAAAAGAGAATGCAACAGATGAAGAAATTGAGAAGGCGATTAAAGATAGTTACCTTAAAGAATTTATTGATACTCTTCCTAATGGCATTGACACGGTGGTGGGCGAAAGTGGTATAAAGCTCTCTGGCGGGCAAAGACAACGACTCGCCATCGCAAGAGCGCTATTAAGACAGACAAGCATTATCATCTTTGATGAAAGCACAAGTTCGCTAGATAACTTTGCGCAAGAGCATATCAAAAAGTGCATTGACAATCTAAAAGGGAAAAGCACAATTGTCATTGTGGCGCATAGGTTATCGACAATAAAGAATGTTGACAATATCTTCTTCTTGGAGGAAGGGAAGATTGTTGATGAAGGCTCTTTTGACACCTTGTTTAAAAAGAATAAAGAATTTAAAAATATGTTTACTGTGGAAAACTTGCAAGATGAGTTAAACGAGCAGTAAAATACTTGAAAAAATAAGTTGAATATGATATAATAAATTTAAGGAGAAAAATATGATTTGTGTAAATGATGTTTTATCATGGAAACCTAAGACAAAATTTCAATTTGGTGATGATCCTCGCGTTGTTGAATTAGATGCAAGAAATGGACTAAGCTATGGACCTTGTCTTATCGTCTTAAATGATGACAGCGTATGTGAAAATAAAAACGGCATGAAGGTATACTCAAATGTTGAAGTTATATCTGGAAAACAATATTATGATGATAATGTAGGTGAATATTTCGAAGTGTCAGGAACACCAATGAAAAAACAAGTTTTTGCCGTTGACGAAAAACATATGTATTATGCTGAGCCATATATAAGAACAACAGCAAAAAGCCAAATGCTTCACGGCGAACCAATATTTTACTTCAATCAATCTGAGCAAGTTAAATATTACGATCCGAATATGAGGCTTATCGGTGACCTAGAATTCTATGATAAAATGGTAAAATTATGTCGAGAAATGCAGGAAAGAGAAATTAAGTCAATCAATAAGGCACTTGATGAAGGCAAAGATGATTTTAAATACCAAGTTTATTGCTATGATTTCATAGAACAATTTGAGGGTTCTAAAAATCCGTTTGAGGAAGGGAAAAAGTTGACATTAGAGCAAAGGGAGGAATTTTTAAGCTTTACGGATGCGATGCTTAAAAATGAATTTATTAGAGAAGATTATACTTATAATCCAGAATGTTACACTTTGCTTGATATAGCTCATAAATATGTTGGAAAGGAACTACAAAAATAAAAAGATAGAGGAGAAATTTAAGATCCTCTTTTCTTTTTAAAAAATTAAAACTTTTAAAAAATATTTTGAAAAACGGTTGACATGGCGGTTTTAGTTTGGTATAATATGCTTGCTGTTATTTATGGGGTGAAACGCAAGGTTACTTGCACTTAACAAGCAGTGACAAGATAATTTGCGCGGACCAAATCTCGGCCAAAGATGCTGAGGTGACCGAAATGACATTTTTTTAAGTCTAACAGCGTGACACACACGGGAGCGTGTATGAGAAGTTAAAAAGTGGGTAAAAATCTCAGAAAACTCTTAGCTGTGCCATTAATGCGACATTTCGGGAAGCGTTTACAAGGAGGTAATATAGTAAAATGCAAAAAATGAGAATTAAACTTAAAGCCTATGAACATTCACTTATCGACCAAGCTTGCAAGAGAATTATTGAAACTGCTGGCAAGAATGGCGCAAAAGTTTCTGGGCCTATTCCACTTCCAACAGATAGAGAGGTGGTTACTGTGATCCGTTCTCCTCACAAGGATAAAGATTCAAGAGAACAATTTGAAAG
>DVLK01000040.1 GCA_018715545.1 Candidatus Caccovivens faecavium
AGAAGTTGAGAAAAACGCTCCGACAAATACTGATTTTTGGACAGACGCTGGAAATTATGCCGACTCGTTTGCAGGCGGTACAGGTTCTTCAAGCAATCCTTACCAAATTGCAACAGCCGAGCAACTTGCGAGGTTGGCTTTCTTAATAAACGATTCTTCTACAAATTCTACATATAAATCGCTAAATTATGATGTAACAAATGATATTGATTTATCTTTGCACTATTGGAAACCAGTAGGTACTGGCAGTAGTACCTTTTCTGGAAACTTCAACGGGAATAATCATATTTTTTCAGGGATTTTTACGGATGTTGAAAGTGGATTTCAAGGATTATTTGGCTATTTAAGCAACGCTCAAATTCATGATTTAAGCATAGAAGACTCCGAAATTGTGGGGGAATATTATGTTGGTTCAGTTGCAGGTTATGCTTCAGACACTACAATTTATAACTGTCATAACAGTAGCCCTATTGCTGGGGTAAACTATGGGTCATCAAACGATTCGTATTATGGTTCAGGAGGAGGGATTGTTGGGTATTTATATGGCTCTTCTTCCAAAGTGTATAATTGTAGCAATTCTGGAACATTAGATGGTAAAAGTTCTGGCGGTATAGTTGGTTATGCATCAAGTGATGCTCAAATTTATGACTGTTTTAACGAAGGTGAAAGAAATGAAGATAACTATATATATGTTGGCGGTATTGCATACAAAATTAATTCTGCTGAAATTTATAATTGTTACAATTCTGCTAGAATTAATGGATATGGTGCTGGTATCGTTTCGGAAGTTATAAATGGCTCTGTTCATGATTGTTATAATACAGGAGCGATTGCAAATCAAAGCAGGTTTGGTGGTGGAATTGCATTTAATGTTGATGGTGATAACCTTTCAATAGCAGGAAGTAGCATAAAAAATTGCTACAACACAGCAATTGTTCATGGTGGTGGAATAGTTGCGGACTTAATTTGTGGCACGGTTGGTAGCTGTTTTAATGAAGGTGATATCTTTGCAAATGGTGGCCTAGATTGCGGAGGAATAGTTGCGCGTTCAAATGGAGATATTGGTTTTAGTGTAAGTAATTGCTATAATACTGGAATAATCACACAAATGGGAGTTGGTCATGTTGGTGGAATTATTGGGTGCGGGAGATACGGCACTGTGCGCCTCTCATACAACATAGGAGAAGTTATAAATTATGTAACATCAAGCAGTTCTATTCTTGGAAGGACAGGAGGAATTATAGGAGATAGTTATGGTTGCGATATAATCAATTGCTTTGTTTTAAGTAATATTAGCACTAGATATTTAGAGCCTGGGGCAATAGCAGGTTATCATATGGATACTGTCAGTGGCACTTCATATTGTATTAGGAATTGCTATTGGGGAGGAAATTGTTTATTAGAAAATGCTACGCCGTATACCATAATTGAAAATGTATTAAATTGCGGAAGTTGCACTTTTGAAGATGCCAAGACTTTATCTTGGTTTACGCAAGGTAATTGGTACTCTTCATATAAATGGGATTTTACACTTACTTGGCAAATTGATAGCGATATAAATCAAGGTTATCCGACATTAAAATTTACTCAAGCAATTAAACCAGATGATTCAGAGCCAGTTAATGCATCAATTTTTTGGACTGATACCGGAATATATGCAGATAGTTTCGCAGGAGGAGATGGAACAGAAAGCAATCCTTATCTAATATCAACCTCAGCACAACTCGCAAGGCTGGCGTATTTAATTAATAATAGTAGCACAAATGAAGATTATAAAAATCTATATTATAAGCAAACTACCAATCTTGATATGTCAGCTTACTGGTGGAAGCCAATAGGCACATCTCGTTACTATTTTAGCGGAAACTTCGACGGTGGTGGGTTTACCATTTCAGGGCTCTATACACAACCTGGAACAACATCAGATTATAATTATCAAGGATTGTTTGGTTATGTAGAAGGAATAAGCAGTTCGGTATATGCAGAAGTTCACGATGTAGGCATCATAGATTCAAATATACGCGGTTATAAATATGTTGGAGCTATAATAGGCTATATCAGTTATTATGGTAATATTTATAATTGTTACAACGAAAGTAGCGTCTCTGGTTACGAGAACATTGGTGGTATGGTCGGTTATTCAAGCCGATATAGTAGTTATGAAAATTGCTATAACGAAGGTGTTATTGTAGGTGAAAGGAATAATGTAGGTGGTATTGCAGGGAATACTTCGGGTTGTGAAATATATAATTGTTATAATGTTGGGAAAGTGGTAGGAGGTGATAATGTAAGTGGGATTGTTGGAGAAACATCAGCTACGATTTATAATTGTTATAATTTAGGCGAAATAAGTTGTAATAATGCTGCTGGTGGGATTGTTGGACTTGCTAATGAGGGAACATCAATATTTGATTGCTACAATGTTGGCAAAATTTCAGGTGGTAACTATATTGGTGGGTTATTAGGAAATTGTTCAATAATTGGGCAAGGTTTAAAAATATATAATTCCTATAATGATGGAGTGGTTGTAGGAGTTCTTGATTATGTGGGTGGAATTGCTGGTCGTTTAGGTGGATATAATACATCTAATGTTAGTTCTATATATAATTGTTACAATGTCGCAGAAGTTATTAGTCAAGGTGGTAGATATGTAGGTGGAATTGTTGGACAGATGAGTTGGTATAGTTCTATTTATTTATGTTATAATAAAGGGAATGTAAGCGGTTATGACATTGTTGGTGGAATTTTAGGAGGAATTCATCTTTCATCTAACACTGAGGTTGTAAATAACTTTAATGTGGGTGCAGTAACTGCAAGCGGAAGTTATATTGGTGGTGTAATTGGTAGCTCTTCTCGAGATTATAATTATTGCGGAGGAAATTGCACTGTTGGCGTGAATGATGCAAACATTATGACAAACGCAAAAACTCTTAGTTGGTATCAAGATAGTAGTAAATGGAGTCCGGATTATACTTGGGATTTTGATACTGTTTGGATGCTCGCAGAGGGGATGAATGATGGTTTTCCTATTCTTCGCGGATTTTTGATTGAAGTTACCTATTATTCAAATTTTGGAAACAACGATACACAAAGTGTTTACTTCAATCGAGGAGATAGCATAACTATTGAAGATACAAATTTATTTACGCGCACAGGTTATCACATCAAAAGTTGGAACACAATGGCGAATGGTGGTGGGCTGACTTATATGCCTGGTGATGTTTATCAAGGTAGTAATGGTTTGACGCTCTATGCTCAGTGGGAGGCTGAGATTTATACGATTACACTAAATAAAAATGGTGGAATTGGTGGCACAAGCACGATATATCTAAAATACGAAAGTGGTTATTATTTAAACAGTTCCGCAACAGGCAATGCGATTACAAGTATAACAAGTTTGCCAACGAAAGATGGATATAATTTTAATGGTTATTACTCAAACGCAACGGGTGGAACGAGAATAGTAGATGCTTCTGGAAATATTGTGGCAAATAACACATATACGTCATCAAATTGTGTAATTTATGCCCAGTGGGTGGCACGTAACCCTGCCTATTATGACGAAGAAGGCGGGTATTGGTATATAGAGAATGGCAAGATGCCACAAAAGAAAGTGACGGACAGCACACTTATTTCAAATATCAATTCTTCAACAACTGTTGGCACAACTTACTACTTTGCAGGCTTGTCTTTGCAGTCAAAGGTGTATAGCGGAAAAGAGTATTGTCAGTATAATGGTAATTGGTATGAGGTCATGCCGATAAGGTGGAGATTGGTATATTCGTCAAGTCAAACCTCGGGCTACGGCACAACGACCGATACGCTTGCTGTAATGGCAGAGATAGTCTATGTTGACGCGTTTTCAGATAGTTACATCGGAGAGGGTGCGGGTTATTCAAGTGAAAGTGTGACGGAGCTTATTAAAAATCAAATAGATAGCTCATACCTAGTAACCGAAAGTAAGAGCATGCCGACCTTTGGCTCGACTTCACTTAATGGAACGCCTGCAAGCGTATCATCAAATATCTTTGTGGCGTCATATGATGACCTATCAAACTTCACAACAAATAAAAACGGAACGGAAAAGCTTGGTAAAATCAAGTTTTCAGACCTAGCAAAAGACTATCTTAGAGCAAACGGCAAAGATACACTATACTATACACGCGACCTAGGAAAAACCTATAATCACATCTACTGCATGAACGCCAACGGCGACAGAGTGCAGTATAAGGCACAAAACTATTTCGGCGTGCAGTTTACTGTTAAAATCAGCGAATACGCGTGTATTTAGGACAGACACCAACTATGCATAACGGAGAAAATAAACATGCTAGCAAATTGCTAGCATGTTTTATATTTATACGAATTAGGTATAATCTATGAGATCCTTCGACTATGCTCGCTGACGCTCACGGCTCAGGATGACAGAAAAAAGTGAAGAGTGAAAGCGATCTGACAGCTCGCAGTGAAGAGTTGTGGAAAAATTTATGTTTGTAGGTGTCATTGCTTGTTTAGAGATGTTTCGACAGCGGTCGCTACGCTCCCTTGCTCAACATGACAAGTATAAACTTGGTTTATGAGATTTTTTGACAGCGTAGCGTTCCGCTACTTCGCTCAGAATGACGAAAAGAGATTAAACGTAAACATCCAAGCGTTGCTTGAGAGGATCTCATAAAACCTCTTTTGAACCACGGGACCGTCTATTGGTTTTCTTGAATAAAAAAAGCAACTTAAATCAAGTTGCTTTACTTTTTTATTTTGCAAAATATACCATGCCATAAACACCGGGACCGACATGTGTTCCTACCACACATCCAATACCATGATATTCAATTTTATCAGGGTTAACATCAAGTTTATCTTGATATTTCTGCACAAAGTTTTCAATGTTCTTTTTATTTGCTGAGTAACCAAAGTAAATAGGGTAAGTCTTATCACGATTTTTGAGAACTTCATCAACCATAAATATATTAGCCTGCTCACCACGCTTTTTTGCTATGTTTACCACTCTTCCACCTTCAAGAGCGATAATAGGTTTCATGTTTAGCACCGTTCCGAGTGCGGCAGCTGCACCACTAATTCTTCCGCCAAGTCTAAGATATTTTAAGTCACTTACAACGGCTATTAACCTTATCTTTCTTTTTAGGCGTTCAAGTTCATCAATCACTTCTTGCGGTGATGGATTATTTTCTTTTATGTATTTTACAATTTCCATAATGAGCGCACCTTCTGCAAAGGTGGTTACTTCAGAATCGCAGATATACACATTTTTCATCTTTAATGCTTCAACTGCGTTTTTTGCTTGGGCTATTGTGCCTGCAAGATTTGACGAGATTACGATTGTCAAAACGAACCAATCTTCCTTGTTGCAATAAGGTGAAAGTGCGTTTTCAAATTTATATTGATTTGGTTGACTAGTTTTAGGTATAATCCCTGTCGTTCTCATTTTTTCGTAAAATTCATCATTAGGTAAACCCTCAGGGAATAGTTCTCCTGCAAAGTTCAATTCAATTGGGAGAATGGTTATATCGTTCTCTTTTGCAAAACTATCTGGCATATCAACAGATGCTTCGGTAACAATTTTATATTTCATAAACTCCTCACTTTTATCTAATATGATTATATAAAAAAAGCTTGCATAAAGCAAGCAAAAAACAAATAAATTTAAAGAATTTTAAGCTTTTATAAAACTTTTATAGCGTAATTTTTTAATTTAATATAACAAAGGTCAATTGCGTTTAAAAAGTTGGTTTGTGAAGAAATACATACCTACCATAAGCACAAGAGTATAGCAAATGGAAATGAAGAAATTTCCGCCTGATATGAAAGCTGTGCCCAAGAATTGGATGGATGAGTTAGCTCCACCAAAGTATGGGAAAAGGTTGGCGTGCACAAATGGAAATAATGCGTATACGAAGAAACCACTTAAAAAGGTGTTCAATGTGAAGGCAATTGCAAAGATGCCAAGAGATATGCCAAACATTAACTCAAATTTTCTTGACACATTCATAAGAAGAATAGTTATTAGCGTATAAAACATAATTTCAAATTCTATGCAAAATAGTTTAAATAGTAGATAGATAAGTGGGCTAACAACATAGGAAGATGACAAGTTAAAAACAGCTAGAACTGGGGTAAATGTAACTCCATACATGAGATAACTAATTAAAATTATCAGAATAGAAAAGACGAAAAGTAATGCGAAAGTGGCAAATAGAATTGCAAAAAATTTACCTGCAAATACAGAATTGAATGAAGCATTTTGCGCTAACACGACATCAACTTTGCCCTTTCTACGGTCGCGACCAAAAAGTTTATATGCAAAAAAGATGCCAATGATTATTAAAATAAAGCCAATTATAGATATTAGATAATAAGCGAAATCGTAGGCGTTTGTCTTTCCGCTTGCACTGTTGAAATTCATAGGTTGTAGGTAGTTAGTATAATATTGGCTTACTTCTTTCAATATGTAATTATTTTGTACGATGTTTTGTTTTAGTTCCAATTCTTCTTGACTCTCATAGCCAATGTAGTTAGCATAATTTGGCAAGCTCTTTGATAAGAGAAGGAATAGCTCTCCCTGCATATTGTAGTTTGCAAAAGTCACAATGCGTTTGTAATTTAGGGCAAGGCTCTCCATATCGTCTAAATTTTGAGAGCCATAATAAACACTTTCAAATTCTTGCAAAATATCATCAAGTTTTTCCTCTACACTGACCACATAATTTACTTCCAATTCCACAGTTTTATCTGCGTCAGTTTGCCAGTTTACAACTTCAATATTTAAAAAGTCACGAAAAAGTTGACGATCTTCTAGTAAAACATCATACATCGCTTTTACATTATCACGATTTGTGGTGTAATAAAGAGTGCTATCTAAGAGGTCGGCTAGACTTTTCATAGTAATCATTTCATCTTCTGTGAAATAGAGAGGACTTTCGAAATCTTTTAAAGAGGCGATTGCATTATAAAAATTGTGAAGCTCTGTCTGAACATTTATATCAAAGGCATTATCTACAAAAGTGCTTATGTCAGGGTAATCATTAGGGTAGGCATTGTAAACTAAAAGATTTTCAAAAAATGTGTTTATGTTAAGTGTAAGATTATTATAGGTATCAATCAAGGTGGTATTGCGCTGACCGTCAATAATTTTTTTGTTTTCCATAATCTTAGCGTCAAGATTGACAACGCTGTCTTCGTAACTGCCATTTATAAAATTATTGTATAGTTCTTCTGAGGTTTCATATTCAAAACTTAAAGACAATTGTGGTGAAACAGTGGGCTTAAAGCAAAAGCCAGCAATCACACATGCTACCACTGCTATAATTGCGCCACAAAGGGTGATAGGGTTCAATATTAATCTGCGAAAATCATACATGCAAATTTTAAATGACTTCATAAATTCTCCTTGTTCTTTTGTGTAAAATAAAAAACATATAATTTTTTCAAAAAAATCATAAAAAAAGTAAAATAAACTTGTTTTTTTATTGCTTTTATCTAAAAATTGAAATTTTCTTTTACAATACATCAATATTTAGATATTTTAGTTGTGTGCTATTTTTAATAAAACATTAGTTTTCGCTTTTAAAATAAGAAGATAATTTGTCTACAACTTTTTCTCCGTCTTTATCTTTATGACCAGCGGAATAAATGGTTACCTTTTTTGTTTTCAAAAATTTTAATATCTCTTCAAGGTCATTGTCGCTAATTTTTGGAATCAGAACTTTTTGATTTTCTATCAAAACTTCTACACCTTTCTCTTCTTTTAATAATTTACCAAGATAATTTGGTTGTTTTGTAACTATGAATGTGTATCGTTTTTGATTAAAGTTTTTCCATTTTTCGTTTGCTTCAATAGTGGTCACCTCTCTGTTATTCATATATATAAAGGTGTTTGCAAAGTCGAAATCATTGGTATTTGTTCCTGTTAGAAGAAAAGCACAATCTTTCTTTGTTTTTAAATAAGAGATAAAAAGATTTCTATCTTCCTCATTTAAGTCGAGGAATGGTTCATCAAATATGTAAACTTTGGCATCAACTGCTAGTGCAACAACTAGCGAAAGTTTTTTCTTTTCGCTATTAGTGAGCGAATAGACGCGATTGTTCATCACATCATACATATTAAAGGCTTTTAATGTTTCTATTACCTTGCCGAGATGATATTTTCCTCTTAATTTGAGAAGATATTTTATGTTTTTTAATACAGTTTGAAATTTAAAAAACATTGGAGGGTGTAGGGCGATGCTGACTTCACTTTGAAGAGCTCTATATTGTCTTAGATTTTTGCCTTCTATTAAAATATTTCCGTTTGATAGTGGAAGAGCGCCAGCTATAAGCTTGCAAAGACTTGTCTTACCACTGCCTTCTCCGCCGATTATGACAGCTATCTCGTTAGTATGTAAACGAAAGGTTACATCTTTAACTAAATATTTCTTTTTTATAAACGATGAGATGTTATCAACCTCTAAAATAGTTTCCATAAAGATATTATAACAAAAAACATGATATTTGTAAAGATAAATATCATGCTTAGAAATATTTTTAACAAAATTATGTAAAACTTTTTGTAGATTAATCGGTGTTAATCAGATTGTCAAAGACATATTCATATATATTTGGAGCTTGCTGTCGCCATTTTTTACAACATTCTTCCGCACTTTGCCTAGTTGGGGCTTTGACTTTTATTTCAAAAAGTGGGGTAGCGATCAAACTTTCGTAAATTCGCATGGTGACTAAATAGGAACCGTCATCGCTGTCTGTGTAGTTAGCATAGTATTCTTGTGATATCTTAATGTTTAGGCGATTGTTTTTTGCGTATTCGGTGATTTCATCTCGGAGAGAGTTAGGTATTCTTTTATAGAAATAGGAAAGACAATCTCTGCCTTCAAAAGTAAGAGTATAGCGCATTTCACCTTCTTTGCATTGTGTTTTATAAATAAGCTTTGCCTCAGATAGTTGATATAAAAGATCTAGGCAGTCCATGTAATTTATCCAATTATTTTTAACTGCGCAAATTTCAATTATTGAGTTTTCTGTTAGTGGCATTTCCACCTTATCCATGACGAAAAGGATTATTAGCTTGTTGGTAACTGCATCGTAATTCATTTTATTCTCCAAAACAATTCTATCACTATTGCAATAAAAAATCAATTATCTTCTTATTTTAATTTGAAATTTTTTTAGATTGTGTTATTATATTGAATAACGAGGGGGCGATATGGAAAAGAATGTGAGAAAAGTGGAGAAATTTGTTGCTAATTGTAATGATATGCTTAGTGGTAGATTTTTAGATTTTAATAAAAAAATTGAAAATATAGCAAATTCAATAAATGACAGTGATGATATTTTGTCATATCTTGCAACAAAGATACTAGATGGTGATAGGGAGGAAATTTTTAATCATGCGTTTGTCATTGATAACAAAACAAAAAATGGTAAAATTTCTCTTCCTAGCGAGGAAAAGGAAAAGTTAACTCTATTTGTGACAGTGATTAATGATTTATATAGTCATAAGCTTAATGCCAATAAATTTTTGGAAACATATTTTAGGGGCGGGCAAGGCACTCCGACACAATTGTTTTTAGAAAAAATCATTGAGCCTTTTAAGAATATGATTGCAGATTATTTCAAAGTAGATAAATCCTTGACACTTGTTGATCTAAGTAAAAAGGAGGAAGAAATTTCAGAGGAAGAATTTGCTGACGATGAAGAGGATGATGAGGTCAATTTTGAAACTGAATTTGAGGAAGAGGACATGCTTGCTCTTTCAATCAATAATATAGTCCGCGTATGTGATGAACTTGAAGCAAAGTTAAAATTTGAGAAAAAGCACGAAAGTATAGTGGAAGATTTTGGCTTTATGATTTCCGCTTTAAAGCATGCTTGTGTGCAAAAAGACATGCAAAATATAAATGGTTTGATACTTGGAATCAACTATGTTTCGCATAAGATTAAAAGTACGAAGTATTTGGTAAACGAATTAAATGAGATTGTCTATAATATTTACCAATCTTCAAATATCGAATAAAATTTAAGAAAAATATCAAATTTTGTTAAAAAATGATGATTTTTGGTGAATTTTTACCAACTTTCATCTTTTTTCATTTTTAAAAAATATCTTTCATAAAATGATAACATGAAAATTTGGACATTTAATTTGCATAGGCAATTCATCAATTTTTTAATTGTAATTATGCTTGTGGTTGTTTCAACCCTTGCAGTTTTAGGAGTGAGTTTAAGTACGACATCTTCATTTATTAATGATGTATATTATAGTGGAAATACTGATAGTAATAAAATATCGCTTATGATCAATGTATATTGGGGAACGGAATATCTTGATGGCATGCTTGAAATTTTATATAAGTATGATGTAAAAACAACATTTTTTGTTGGTGGAACTTGGGCGGTAAAAGAAAGCGATATGCTACAAAAAATACATGATGCTGGCCATGAGATTGGTAACCATGGATATAGTCATAAGGACCAAGATAAATTAAATAGAGAGCAAAATAAAAATGAGATTTTAACAACTCATACACTTGTCAATGATTTAATAGGGGTGAATATGGATTTGTTTGCACCACCGAGTGGTGCGTATAATAAAACAACCGTAGAGGTGGCAACTGAGCTAGGCTATAAGACGATAATGTGGACGCGAGATACCATTGATTGGCGAGATAAAGATGAAGAGATTATTTACAGTCGCGCAATCAAAGATGCGAAAGGTGGAGATTTAATTCTAATGCATCCAACAGCTTGCACGCTACTTGCGCTAGAAAGAATTATCGTTAGTTTGCAAGGTGAAGGATTTGTTTTGACTACCGTTAGCGAAAATCTGGCAGATAGTTAAAAAATAGCGAAAAATAAGTCAAAATTTAGTAAAAAAATTAAAAATTATGGCATTTTTTATCAAATTAAGTCTTTATAGTCAATTTTTGATAAAAATTTTTGTGAATTATTTTTCAATAAAAAATTAAAAAATATACAAAAAGTATTTTGAAGAAGAGGATTTAAGTGTTATAATTATTATAATTAATATTAAGAGGGGAGTATGGCAGTTTATAAACTTAATTCAAAAAAGAAAGGGAAGAGGGATGTCAGAAAGATTGTAGGTTTTACTCTTATTGGCATTTCATCTGTTGTCTATCTTTTCTTGACGGGTATTTGGCCTGCCATGTTTTCCTTCCTTTTAGGTGTGTTTGGAATTTTTGCCTATCCTCTTTTTTTAGTTTTATTTATCGTTGGACTTGCTCTTGTCAATAAAAGAAAATATGTTATGCCTAAGCGCTATATCATTTCTATGGCACTTATGGTATATTTCTTTCTAGCCATCATTCAACTTATCATAGTTGGTGGTAAAGGTGGGCATACCTTTTTTGAATATTTAGGCCTTAATTATTCTCGCACTTGGACGGCTGGTGGAATACTTACAGGAATAATTACAACACCTCTTCTATATCTTGCAAATAGTGTTGGAGCTTATATCATTTTAGCACTAGCCTTCTTTCTATCCCTCGCTATCTTTCTTGATAGTCTTAATGTGTTCAGGCGCAAAACTTCCTCAGTTTCAGTTAAAAAAGAAACAAAAACAATCAATCGCATTCAAACTACCAGTGAGAATGATAAAAAATCGGAAGAAGTTATTATTCCAAAAAAAGAAGAATTTAATCCTGTACTAGCTGGTAAACTTGAAGAAGAAAAGAAAGAGGAGAAGAAAGCGCTTACTACGCGAGAACTTTTAGGCTTAGATAAAAAAAGAAACAAGGCGTATGAATATTTTAAGGATGAAGCTCCAAAGGTTGAGAAAAAGAAAGAAGAACCAAAATCTCTTAGGGAACTTATTTTAACTCCGCCAGAAATTAATTACGAGGATTATTTTAAGGATTATAACAATAAAGCTCCTGCAAAGGAGGAGGTTAAAACGAATGTTGAAATTTTGAAACAAGAAGAAACATCTTTGCCTGAGGAAGTCCCAATTCAATCTGTCCAAGAGGTTAAAGAAGAAGTTAGAGAGGATGAATTTCATAATGTCAACAATCCTTTTGCGAGAGATGATGAGGATGTTGTTCGCGAAGCAGATGATATAATAAGAAGCGCTGTTAATGAAGAAAAAATGGAAAATCCAGAGATATATGAAAATGCAATAGATAACACAGAAGCTTTCTCTGATAGAATAAACGAGCGAATGAGCGACCGCTCATTTGAGCGTTCTTCATTTGAAACAATTAGGAGAGATAATAACTTTGCTCCTGAGTTTCCAGAAAGAAACGATAGAAATAACATCTTTACGCGCGGTCAAGTGGAGGAGGAAGAGGAAGTTGTCGAAGAACCAGAAGAGCCTTATGTTTATGAAAAACCTCCTCTTGAATATATCACTACAAAGTCAGTTGACCTATCAACATTAAACGAGGATGTGGCAGAAAAGCGAGTGCTTCTTGAAAATAGTTTGGAAAATTTCGGAATACCAGCAAAGGTTCAGGGAGTTGTGGTAGGTCCTGCGGTAACAAGATATGAACTTGAAATGCCACAGGGAATATCTGTGTCCAAAATCAAAAATCGTGCAGACGATATTGCTCTTTCTCTTGCTGCCGAGGGAGCTATTAGAATTGAAGCTCCTGTGCCAGGCAAAAGCGTTGTTGGTGTGGAAGTGCCAAATAAGGCAATTGCAACAGTCAGTCTTCGCGATGTTTTGGAAAGTAGGGAGTTTAAAGAGAGTTCTTCACCACTTACTTTTGCTCTTGGAAAAGATATTACTGGCAATATCATAACTTGCAATATGCAAAAACTTACACACTTATTAGTTGCGGGTTCAACTGGTTCAGGTAAAAGTGTTTGCCTTAACTCCATAATTTTAAGTATCATCTATAAGGCATCTCCTGAGGAAGTTAAAATAATCCTAGTTGACCCTAAGCGCGTGGAGTTTACCTCTTATAACGGTTTACCACATCTTATCATGCCAAATGTTGTCTGTGAAACGCAAAAGGCCATCAACACTCTTGCGTGGGCGGTCACTGAAATGGAACGCCGTTTTGAAGTTTTGGGCTTTGCGCGCGTTAAGAATATTGATGAATATAATCAAACACCTGATGTTGTTTCTGGTAAAGTTAAAAAGATGCCTTTCATAGTCATCATTGTTGATGAGCTTGCTGACCTTATGATGACAGGTAAAAAAGAAGTGGAAGAGAAGATAATTCGTTTGGCACAAAAGTCGAGAGCGGCAGGCATCCATCTAATCTTAGCCACACAGCGTCCGTCCGTTGATGTCATCACAGGACTTATTAAATCGAATTTCCCTTCCCGCATAGCCTTTGCTGTGACTAGCGCGGTAGATAGTATGACCATATTAGATCGCGTTGGTGCGGAAAAGCTTTTAGGTAAAGGCGATATGCTCTATTATCCTGTTGGTGCGCAAGAGCCTAAGCGTGTACAAGCTTGCTTTATAAGTACTGGGGAAACAAATCGAATTGTTGATTATGTTCGAGAAAATAACAAGCCTATCTTTGACAAGGAAATTGAAGAGCAGATAAATAATCCTAACAAAAACAACAATCAAGGCGGAGTGCAAGTCAATAATGAAATGGACGAACTTTTACCTCTTGCTCTTAAAGCAGCAATTGACTGCGGGCAGGCTTCTGCAACAATGATTAGGCGTAAGTTTGCTATTGGCTATCCGCGTGCTGCGCGTATTATCGACCAGATGGAGGCGGCAGGATATATCTCCACTGCGGATGGCGTTAAGGGTAGAACTGTATATACCACTATGGACGAATTTAGAGAAATTTTTGGCGATCAATATGATTGATTTGATTGTTAGTCTATTCTTTATTACAAAAATGATAAAAACCTCAAAAGTCTAAAATAAAGGAAAAAAACTATGGATGAAAAATTGAAGGACAAAAAAGTGTCGGCTATTTCACTAGGTTGTGACAAAAATAGAGTTGACCTTGAAAAAATGCTCTTTAAACTTAGTGATTATGGCTTTAAAATCGTAGATGATGTAAATGACGCCAATATTGTCATTGTCAACACCTGCGCTTTTATCACACCTGCCAAGAAAGAGGCACTTGAAAACATCTTTGATGTCTGTCTTTTGAAAGCAAAAGGTAAGGTGGAAAAGGTTATTGTGACAGGATGTCTGCCAGAACGACACAAGACGCAATTAGAAAAAGAGATAAAAGAGGTTGATGCTTTCTTAAATTTGAAAGATAATGATAGAATTTGTGAGATTATAGAAGATTTATATAAGGCAGGACACGAGCAACCTAAATCTAAAAAAGGACGCATTTTTACTTCGCGCGGGTCGTATGCATATTTAAAAATCGCCGATGGGTGCAGTAATGGCTGTTCCTTCTGCACCATTCCTAGAATTAGAGGAAGATATATAAGCTATCCTATGGAAGATATTGTTGAGGAAGCAAAATATCTTGCCTCAAACAACATAAAAGAACTTATTTTGGTGGCGCAAGATGTTTCAAGGTACGGCGAGGATTTATATAAAGAAAATAGGCTTATTCAATTACTTGATAAACTTTCAAAGATTAAAGGGATTGAGTGGATAAGGCTTCACTATATCTATCCAGAAAAGACGACAAATGAACTTTTGTCATATATAGACAGTAACAAGAAGATGTGCAAATATGTCGATATTCCACTTCAACACATCGACAATAACATATTAAGAAGTATGAATAGGCGTCTTGATGAAGAAAAGACTAGGTCATTAATACATTTGATTAAAAATCGTTATCCATCCATTCATATTCGTTCTACCTTCATTGTTGGGTACCCAACGGAAACTAACAAAGAGTTTAAAAAACTTTGTGATTTCGTCAAGGAGAGCAAATTTGATTATGCTGGCTTTTTCCCTTATTATCGTGAGGAAAATACTGCAAGCTATTACATAAAACGCCAAAATAGCGAATGGACAAAGAAAAGACGACTTAAAAAGGTGAAAAAGTTGCAGGCGGAAGTGGCATATAGTAGAGCGCGCATGCATCTAGGAAAGAGCTATAAAACTCTTGTTGATTACTTTGATGATTCGACAGGATTATTTATCGGACATACAGAATTTCTATCGCCAACAGTTGACTTTAATGTGAAAATAGTGGATAATGGAAATATTAAGGTAGGCGATTTCGTCATGGTTAAGTTTTTATCTTTTGACGGCGCTGATTATAAAGGAGAAGTATATGAACCTTCCAAATAGAATAACGCTTTGTAGGTTACTTTTAATTCCAGTTTTTGTCTTTTTCTATCTTGCTACATTTATTCCTTATGGCAAACTTGTAGCTACAATAATCTTTGCGGTAGCATGCCTCACTGACTTTTTAGACGGTCATATCGCAAGAAAACGCAATATGGTGACAACGCTTGGCAATTTTTTTGATACTGTTGCTGATAAGCTTTTAGTGATGAGTGGATTTTTACTTATCGTTGCGTATCCTGTGACTGCGAATGGGGGTAACTTTTCTTCAAGTCCTATAATTTATCCTGACTATCTCGGTATAGTTATTGCAATTGTCATAATTGCGCGAGAACTTATTGTTATGGCACTTCGTTCTCTTGCAGCATCTAAGGGTGTTGTTTTAAAGGCTGATATGTATGGCAAAGTTAAAGCAACTTTTCAATTTATAACTCTCATCTATTATTTTGCATACGCGTTTATTGTAGAGGAGTTTTACTATGCAATAACGGGGGTAGCAAATACCGTTCTTAGTTTAATTGGATATGTTTTCCTTGCAATAACACTAATACTCACCATTCTTTCTATGATAAACTATCTTATTAAAAACAGGCATGTTTTTAAAGAAGAAAAACAAGTTGTAGTAAAAGAAGAAAATATTGAGAAGAAAGATGATGATGCGAAGGTGTAGAAGCCGAGCTATAAAAGTTAATTTAGAAGAAGCATAACGCAAAAAATTAATTTGCACTTAAAGTAGGCGAAAGCCTATTTTTATTTTTTAGATCGTTATCATTAAGACAAGAAAAAGCACAGTTTTTTGTCTTCCTTGTAAAAAATTCCCTTAAAATCGTTTTGAAATATTAGAAGCATTGAGGTATAATATAAGTGAAAATAAAGAATAAGAGGTAGATATGGAAAAAGGTAAAATGACAAAAGAAGAATCACTTGATCAAGCCCTTCTTCAAATTGAAAAACAGTTCGGAAAAGGCGCTATCATGAAGCTTGGTAAACAGGCTTATCAAAATGTGGAGGTTATTCCAACAGGTTGTTTGACACTTGATGTTGCGCTTGGTATTGGCGGAATACCAAGGGGAAGAATAGTGGAGATATATGGACCTGAATCCTCTGGTAAAACAACGGTTTCTCTTCATATCATAGCAGAAGCACAAAAACTTGGTGGCACATGCGCGTTTATTGATGCGGAGCATGCGCTTGACCCTATTTATGCCGAAAAGTTAGGGGTAAACACAAGCGAACTTTATGTTTCACAGCCTGATAATGGTGAACAAGCGCTAAATATTTGCGACACTTTGGTGCGTTCGGGTGCGTTTGCTGTCATTGTTGTCGATTCTGTGGCTGCACTAACTCCAAAGGCGGAGATAGACGGCGAGATGGGTGATAATCATGTTGGATTACAAGCCAGAATGATGAGCCAAGCTTTAAGAAAGCTTACTTCTATCACAAGCAAAAGTAACACAACTGTTATCTTTATCAATCAACTTCGTGAAAAAGTTGGGGTTATGTTTGGCTCTCCTGAAACAACCACGGGCGGTAAGGCTCTTAAATTTTATGCCAGCATAAGGCTAGATGTTAGAAAGGTCGATGTAATAAAAGATGGTCAAAATATCATCGGAAATAAAACTAGGGTTAAGGTCGTTAAAAATAAGTTAGCCCCACCATTTAAAGTGGCTGAGTTTGATATTATGTATGGCAAAGGTATATCAAAATCAGGGTGCATTGTAGATATGGCGCTTGCATTTAACATCATCAAGAAGTCAGGTGCTTGGTTTAGCTATAATGACGAAAAAATCGGGCAAGGTAAAGAAAATACCAAGCTTACTTTGGAGAAAAATCCAGAGCTTATGGCTGAAATTGAAAACAAAATCAAAGAAGCTACAACAGCAAAGCCTGATGTAGAAATGCCTGTAACAGAAGAAAAGGACGAAAATTTAGACGAATAATATAAATCCTAATCATATTGAAAAGTCTTTATGATTAGGATTTTTTATGCTTATAAGACTATTATGTTTTGAAAACTTATAAAGATATTTGTTTTTACTTAAATTGCTAATAAAGTTAAACTATTAGGAGGATATTATGTTTAAAATAGCGATTGATGGATATATGGGTTCTGGAAAATCTACACTTGCGAAAGGTTTGTGTGAAAAACTTGGCTCTGATTTCAAAATGCTAGATACGGGAGCCATCTTTCGTGCAATTGCGTATGCCTATTTTGTAAGCTATGGCGATGTTGTGGAAGAGAGCAAAGCAAAAGAGCTTGTTAGTTCTAAAAAAATCGAGGTTAGGTTCATAGATGGTGTGCAAAATGTCTTTATAAATCAAGAGAATGTCACGCCTTTTCTTAGGACTGAGGTTATAAGTCAAATGGCTTCAAAGATATCCGTCTATCCATTTGTGCGCGAAAAATATTTGACAATTGCAAAAGAATTTGCCAATCGCAATAACTGTGTTATGGAAGGAAGAGATATAGGCTCTGTTGTTATGCCTGATGCAGATGTCAAAATCTTTTTAACCGCAAATGAAAAGACGCGAGCTATGCGTAGGTTTGAAGAAGCAAAGCTTCGCGATCGAAAGGTCAAATTTGATGATGTTTTAAAGGATTTAAGAGAGCGTGACACGAGAGATACAACCAGGGCAGAAGCACCTTTAAAGCCATGCAATGATAGTATAATAGTCGATAATAGTGATATGGACTTAGCTGAAACTATTGATTATTGTTACGATATTATTAAGGAAAAATTAGATAAAAATAATGTAAGTATTGCCATTGATGGTTATGTTTGCTCAGGGAAAAGTACCATAGCAAAGGAACTAGCAAGGCGCTTAAAATTTAACTTTTTTGATACAGGCGCTGTTTATCGTGGCATAGCATGTGCATTTAAGTATCTTAATTTGGATGAAAATAAAATTGATGGAAAATATATTGAAAAGTTTTCTAAACAAATCTTTGTTGAGGTTAAATTTATCAATAATTTAGAACATGTTTATGTAAATGGAGTTGATCATACAAAAGATTTAAGAAGAGATGATATCACTGTGCTTTCTGCGAAAATTTCACCATTTGTTGTAATTAGAGATAAAGTGCTTAAAATTCAGCGCGACTTTGCAAAAAGCCATAATGTTGTTATGGAAGGGCGTGATATTGGAAGTGAGGTAATTCCAGACGCTGATTTTAAATTTTTTACAACTGCGGATGAGACAGTGCGCGCAAAAAGGCGATATCAGCAATTTTTAGAGCGTGGTGAAGATATCACTTATGAGAAGGTATTGGAAGAACTAAGAGATAGGGATTATAAGGACATTCATAGGGAACATGGCGCGATAAAAATGATGCCAGATGCACATCTAATTGATACAACAAATCAGACGCTTGATGAGAGCGTTAATGAGTGTATTGATGTTATTTTAAAGAAGAAAAATCTTAAAATTTATAAATAATATTTGCAATAATCATCGAAAAGATAGTATAATATCCATGTTGAAAAAATTGTCGAAAAATGTTAGATAGAGGTCGATGATGAAAGAGGCATGGAAAAGGAGTTTAAAATATCTATTAATATTACCTGTGATTATAGTATCGGTTGTCGTGGTTGTCTTAACATTACCAAGTTCTAAGACGGATGCGCTAAGAGTCAGTGCAACGGATATTGTATTAAATGTAGGAGAGGCTAAGTCGTTAAGTTACGATGTAAATATAAAGCAAGCTGTTTGTAGCTTTGAAGTATCAGATGTAACAAAGGCAAACATCAATGAAAGTGAAAAGAAGATAGTTGGCTTGTCAGAGGGGAAAACAACATTAACAGTGACAGCAAAATATGGCAATGAAACAAGCGTAGTTACTGTT
>DVLK01000041.1 GCA_018715545.1 Candidatus Caccovivens faecavium
ATCCAAAATGTCTTTTTTCAAAAAGACTAAAAAGCACTATATATTGTGTTAAAGTTTACAAACTTTCCTGTATATTGTGTTCGCATAACATTTAAAATAAGACTTCTTTCAAAGAGTCTTATTTTTTCATGCACTCTATGTTTGATTTCTTGGTAACTTTTGATTATTTTTTTGATTTATTTTAAATATCAAATTAATCAAAATTAATCAAATTCAAATTATACTATAATGTTATATCACATAATTATTTTAAGTCAAAACAAAAAATAACCCACTAGGCTTAGTCCTAATGGGTTAAATTTCTTGTTCTATCGCTATACCACATTTAAATATAAATGTCGCATTATGCTTGTCTTTTACAACAACTTTTTCAAGCAAAGCTTTGCAAATATCTTTGTGGAAAGTATTGTAAACCCCTTTTAGAACCTTTTTTATTTCATTTACTCTATAATCAAGTATACATATGGAATTGTTCTTTTGTCTTATTATTTCCATTTGCTCTTGAATGTTTCGTATTTCTTCTATCAAATTAACGACTTTATTTTGTTGCTCTTCAGTAGGTCTTACAGGACACTTTTTGCTTAATTTAACTAACTCTGCTTGTTTTTGTGATAGATTTTCTGCTAAATCATTTATTGCAGAAACATTTGGTTTGTCAATGACTTCTCTGACATTATTCTCTATTATTTTTAACAATTCTTCCTTGTTTTCTATAATTTTGTTTATAGCCTTTAAAAATCCCTGTTCCAAACATTCTTCCTTAATTGGTTTCATAGAGCATTTAGCATGTTCCTTTTGATGTTTTGTGCATACCCAAATTGGAACTTTCTTGCTATGGTCTAAACTCCACTGACTATGTCTTCTAAATTTATGACCGCACTCTCCACATTCAACTATAGTACTGAAAGCATACTCGCATGTAAAATTACCTAACCCTATTTCTTCAGTTTTTCTTTCAAATCTGCTTTTTAGTTCAACTTGAACAGCGTCAAACAATGATTTTTCTATTATTGGTAAATGATTATTGGAAACTAAATATTTAGGTTTTTCTCCGTTATTAGCCTTCCTGTCACATAGTACATCAACCTTATATGTCTTTTGAAGCATCAAATCGCCTTTATACTTTTCATTTTGAAGAATTGATTTTATAGTTGAATGAAGCCATTTTTGTTTACCACCAGGGCTTAAAATACCATCAGCCTCAAGCCCAATCTGTATAGCACGTAGTGATTTCCCCTGCATAAATTCATTAAAAATTCGTTTAACAATCAAAGCTTCATTTTGTATGATTTGAAATTTATTATTTTTTATCTTATAGCCATAAATCTGACCACCAGCATATTCGCCTTTTTGAAATTTTTTCTGATAAGCCCAACTAACATTATGTGAAATTGTTCTACTTTCTTCTTCTGCAATAGATGCCATAATGCTCAATATCAACCACGAGCCAGGATCGGCTGTATCAATGCCATTTGTTTCAAAGTATATCGTTATACCTCTATTACTAAGTTCCCTTGCTATATTTAAACATTCAACTGTATTTCGAGCAAATCTTTGAACAGATTTTGTTATAATTCTAGTTATCTTTCCAGCTCTACAATCTTCTATCATTCGTAGGAATTCTTTTCTGATTCTCATTTTAGTCCCAGTCCGACCAGGATCTGCATATAACCCAACATAGTCAATATTTGGATCTTTACTTAGTTTCTCATTGTAATATTTACATTGAGTTTCATAACTATTTAGTTGATCTTCGTTATCAGTACTAACTCTTGCATAAGCACATACTTTCTCTTTAATTCCTGTTTGAACCTTATCCAATTTAACTTGCTGAACAGGTATTACTTTAATAGTTCTTGCAGTATTTTCTATGTTCATATTTAAACTCCTTAACTATTTCTTGTAAATTTTTAAAGATAACTTTTACCTTGTAACCATCTATTACTATGTGGTCTATATGATTTGATACGATTGCATCAGAAAATTCAGAAACCTTTTTTGTGGGTTTTTTATAAAGACTCATTACCTTATTATCTCTAAGCCTATCAACTATTTGATATTGTTCATCTTTTAATTTTTGCGATTCTGCTTGATATTGTTCGTATGTTATTAATTTATCTAAATAATACCTCTTTAGTGTTTCTAAAACCATTGAAATATCTCTGTTCCTAGACTGTAAATCTTCTTCTGCCTTTATTTCATAAGGTGTTTCTATATATTCATTATAAGCATCTACAATAATTTCCTTAATCAAGGTATCACTAATACTATTTGACAAACAATAACTCTTATTAAATCTATTTTTTAATGAACATACCCATAATTCATTGTCAAAATTTACTATACGATTATTTATAACATGACTATAAATTTTCCCACAATTCCCGCAAATTATTTTTTTGCTTAATGAATATGTTCGACTGTGATTGGCTTTTCCCTTGCTACGTTTCAAAATTTCTTCTTGAACACATTCAAATGTTTCCTTATCTATTATAGGTTCATGGTTGTTTTCTACTAAATATTTAGTTGCCTCACCATTATTAGGTTTTGCTTTACCATTAACAGTTATGCTTTTTTGTAATAATACATTGCCGATATAAATAGGATTGGTTAATATTTTTTGAACCGTAGCTCCTCTCCACATAGCACCCTTTGGAGAATTGATTCTTAGTTTGTTTAGCTCTTTTGATATGCCATCATATCCATAACCTTTTAAATATAATGTAAATATTAACTGAACAACTTTTGCTTGATCATGATTTATTTGAAATTTTTTATTTTCATCTAAATCATAACCATAAACGTGGAATATAGGAACAATTCCTTTTTGAAATCTATTCCTCACATTGAATAAAACATTTTTACTCATATTCTTTAATTCTTGCTCTGCAAAAATCGATTTTAATTTCAATAATAAATCGCTTGAACAAGTCAGAGTATTTATTTCTTCAGTTTCAAAAATTACTGCAACCCCTGCTTCTCGTAACTTTTGTATGGTTTCAAGAGCCTCATAAGTATTTCTACCAAATCTATAAATACTTTTCGTGTATATCTCCTTGATAAATCCAGCAAGAGCAAACTCAATCATTTTGCAATATTCTTTTCTTTGAATAACTTTGTATCCACTTATGCCTTGATCCACATAAATTCCACAAAATTTTCTATTTGGTAAATTTTTAAGTTTTTCTATCCAATATGATTCTTGTAAAAGCATGCTATGTTCTTGCTCATCCTTTTTAGTGCTAACTCTTACATAAGCACAACATGGTATTTCTTCTTGTTTTTTTTCAATGATTTTAACTGCCATTTGCACCTCCATTAGTTAGCACAAACAATACCGTAAATATATAATAAAGTCCAGCAAAATTTTTAAGAAATAAGACTTTTTTGATATTTTAACTTCTTCTTGTTTAGTGCATCAATTTCTTTATGTTCCTTAATTGTTATTAGGTTTTTATTTAAAAGAAAATCAAGGATACCTTTACAAAATAAATAATCAATATTATTCATCTTTTGTTTCCTCATCATGCGTTTTATCTTCTGGTTCTTTGACATCAATACCAAATTGCTTTAATTGTTTAAAAATTTGGTTGCAACCTGTAGCAGATAGCCCACTCGCACAACCAATAAGAATTGCAGTTAATATATTAGTCGCGGGAATTATACTTGGTATTGCATAAAAGCAAATTATTCCAAAAATTATTCCAAGTACACCACCTATAATAGGAATAATTGCAACCAAAATTTTATTTTCTTTTGCAATAAATTTTTTATAAATTTCCATAATTACAAAAACCAGAGCCACTATCACTGGTACACAAATAATCTCTATCATTGTTATTCTCCTTTATCAATAGATTTTTCTATTAAAAAATCGAGCATTTCCTGCTCGACATTTTTATAGTTATTTAATGCTTCATGCATTTCTCCATTTGTTTTTCCATCTCTTAATGCAATTGAATTTGCTTCAGTTAGTTTTCCAACTGCCTCTAAACTTTTTATTATTAAAGCATCTTTTTTGTGATGTTGTTTTTCTCTCTCTTCTTCTATCTTTTCTTTCTTCTTAAAATAACGTTGAAGAAAATATAGAATGAGTCCAGAAAGCACACTTGCAATCGCACTTAAAATTATTGAAATCATTTTATCTCCTTTTACTCCACAACAACATCATTTGCTTTTAACAATGTAAATGTCATTGTTCCATTAAGCATATTTGCAATTTGGTTCTGTAAATTTTCTATATCAGAATTTAAATCACTTTCAATATTATTAATTTGTGAAATTATTTCTTCTTTTACATTTTGTATTGCATTTAATATCGTTTGGTAAACATTACTATCGTTATTAATTGAATTAGCAACTTTTTCTAATGAATTTAATTGCGTTTCCACATTTCCTGAAATTTGTTGTTTTGTTTCTTCAATTTTGTTTTTTAAAATATTCCCCTGTCTTGCAGATAAGGCATAATCAACACGATCTGATTCTAAATTGTCAATTATCGTTATACCTGCATCATTGCCTTTCAATGCTAGTAATCCCCAATAATCGTTGTCAGCACTATCTGTTGGAGTTTGGTTTATGTTTGTAATCTTGCAATAATATGTGCAACCATATCTACTAATTGTATCAATATAATACTCATCATTGATATATTGAGCACCACTATCCCAAGCACCACGATTTCTATATGAAGTTCCTTTCTTTGGCTCTGGTAAAGTAAATTTTAAATTTTTATGCTTTGTTTCGTTATTGGTTTCAATTATAACATTTGGATCTTGTTCACAATCTACTACCTCTTTTGATACTGTTAAATTATCCACTATTTCTAATGCTTTATTCGAAGTGTTCACAGCATCATTTGAATTGGTCAAGGCTTTTTGAGAATTGTTATTGGCAGTTTCTGCATCCTGTGCTGCTTCACTTGCGGATTGTTGAGCTTGCTTGGCAGACTGTTGAGCCTGTAAAGCCGATGATTGAGCTTGGCTTGTTAATCTTGATGATTCTTCCACTAATTCCAAACTTGATTGTGCAGATATGGCAGCTTCGTTGGCCTTTGTTTCACATTTTTTAGCATGTTGTTCTGCTTTTGCAGCATCTTGTTGTGCCGACAAAGCACTTGCCGCAGACTCGCTTGCACTATTTTCTGTAGCTTTTGCAGATTCCATTGCTAAATTGCTATATTCATATGCTTTTAAAATAAGATCTGGATTTTCTATGCTTAATTGTTTAGCATAATTAATTGCTTCATTAATTTTAATTTTAATCAGCTTAAATGGTACAAATGTTTCGCTCTCATCACACAAATAAGCAATAAATTGAATTTTTAATTCTCCATTTACAGTGACCTGTGTTGGCAATGTAAATACAAAATTTAATTTATCAAATTCATCTCCATACTCTATCGTTTTATCTTCTGGTGTATACAACCCTATTGTCCACTTCTCGCCTCTAACATTATTAAAATCTACTCTTTTTGAATAGTCCATATATTCTTCAGGGAAATGTACAAGTATACTAGTTGCATTATTTTCGCCAGAAATAACTAGAAATTCTTCGCTATTTTCCGCTTCGTATTGCTTATTTCTTTTTAATGTAATTTCTAAACCTTGCATTCATTCACCTCATTTTGCATTTGGATACCCAACCGCTTTATTCATTTTTGTAATTGCTATATTCCCATCAAAAAACATACTGGACACAGTAGATATAATAAACCAAATTTTTGGTGTCAGCCTAAAATAAGTTGGTTGCCATTCTACCACATCACTTTTCACAACACTTCCATTCCTTTCAAAAACCCACTGTTTACTTGATGTATCGTAATAAATTTTGCCATTTAAGTTTGCAGAATCTATGTTTGTTGATTTATTCGTTACATCCATAAGAACTTTACCAAACATTGTCACTTTGCAAGTTAGTGTCCATTCATTTTTAGCAAATGACCAAGAGACTGTGCATACGATACTAATAAGTTCATTTCCATTTTTGTCAAATACATAAATGTCGCCCGAATACATCATCGTATATTCCATATAGTCGCAAAAATATTTTGTATAACCATAACCCGGAGTATAATCTTTAGTGGACACCACTATCCTTGAACCAGTTCCTGTAATTTCTGGGTAAACGCTTGAATTATCAATCGGTGTTCCTACCATTTCATCAGCAGAATAACTTGCGTCAACAAAGCCCATTATTATTTTGTTGCCGAAATAAATTTCTCTTATTGGAGAAGAACCAATAAAGTTTCTTGATAGTTGCTTGTTTCCTAAATATAAAGGCATATCCACCTCAGACACTTATAAGGTATAGAACTCTATCATACCTAGTTGTTGGAACACTGGTACCGTTGTAAATTATGAGAGTTCCAGCTGGTGGACTGCTTGATGGTAATGTTGTCGTATAAACAATTCTTTGCGCTAATGTAGCATTATCTGCTTGTAGAGAGTGGTCTGATTCTAACGTATGGTCTGACTCTAGACTGTGTTTTGAGTATGATATTCTTTCTAAAAGTTCTCGTATGTCAGTAAATGAAATTGTTCCATTTGTTTGTAATGTTATGAGATATAGTGGCAATTGATAAACCCCTGCCGGTATTTCAGACAAATCATCTTGCGTAAGTTCGATGATATTTGTATTGCTTTGTGGTGTTACTTTGATTGAGAATGATTGTGGTCTTGCAGATAAATCGAACTCTGCATAAACTTTTGCGTATTGAGTTTGTCCTGATGGAATAATGAAATTAAATTGGACTGATGCATCACTAACGCCAAAATAGCCAAATGCTTGTGCTAGCCCTGGGCCTATAATAATACCTCTATCAATCAATGAAATAGGAAATTTATTCTTTTCGCTTGCTATAACTCCTGGAACACTTTGCGCACAAAAGTTATATATTTTTGCATCAAAAGTCGGCACTATTTCGTTTTTGCCAGTGACTTTATCGCCTATTCCTTTCAAAATGTAACCCATTATGTCTTTCTCCTATATCTTTTATCGTTATAAATTTTCATTCTATCAGTAAAATCAATTCTTGTTTTCCCAAAAACACAAGTATAATATGGATCATACATTGTGTATTTAAGTCCTGTGAAGATGGATTCATATTCTCTGTCTTTATAAACAATAGTGACTTTATCTCCGTAGTTAAAATTTTTGCAATTTATCATTGTTTGTTTCTTTGCCAATTTGTATAAAATGCAATGATTGTAAATGTTGCCACATAATTCACTTTCTGCTTTTTCTTGCATTGTGTAGCCTTCCTTGATAGCTTCTGTTTCATCCCAAGAAACATACTTTGTTTGTGTTGGCAAAATTCTCTTTTCATCATTTAAATCAGAACTTACTTCATTGTTTGACAGCAAATAATATGTTCCCTCTTCAACACCAGACTCTGAATTATAAAAAACAACCTTGTTATAGGTTGGCATATCATTATTGTCAAATTCAGGTTTTGACAACTTAATGTTGTCTTTTATCACATATCCTTCTGTTGAATTTTTTATGATCGTACACACAATTTTGTTGTTCACAAAATCAATTGAAAAATCAAGGTAAATATTATAAGTGTTGAACAACCAGTCTATAAAATCTAGTATGTTAATTGTATCTTCATCAGTTGTATAGACACAACTGGTATCACTTCCAAATGTTCTTATCTCTAATGGCAATTTTTTCTTTACATCAACGATATTGATAAAAGCATAATTGAGTATAACTTTTAAACCTTGCACTCCATCGAATTTACAATTTAGTAAATCAGTAAACTTGAAAACATTTATCACTGTATCATTAAAAAGTTCTTTCATATGCTTAAATGAAATTTTCTTTTCAGTATTGTCTATTGATGTTATCACGCCTAATTCTACAAGCGAACTGCCATCAATTAAAGCAATAATATCCCCCTTAAAACCATTTGAAATATTTATTATTGATGCAGTGCTTGTGTTGTTTGAGATTATATCGTAATCAATGGAATAATCCTTTACCACTCCACCATCTATATATTCGAGATTATTTCTCGCATAAATCCTATAATGAACCATCTTACACTAGTTCCTTTTGTATAGAATATGATATCGTAACTTTTCCAAAGTCAGTATTTGTAGCAGAAAAAACAATTGTAGATTTACCAGATGGAATAGTAATAAAATTTGAATACGAATAGTCTTTTTCGCCAATATAATAAACATCTTCTTTAACATAGTTGTCATCAACTTTTGTGTATAGACTTGCTTCCTGCGAATCTGGACTACTGTCTATCAATAAATAACTGTTTTCATTGACAATTAAGTTATATTTTGCCTGGTCTTTTATCTCTCCGTCTTGAATAACTCTTATAAATGGCGTGTCAGTCACAGCTTCAATTTTAATCACACAACTTGTTGGCAAATTCCCTTCATTGTCGATGTCAACCGCAAGATTGTTGCTACCGCCATAAAAATATGGATAATAATAAGGATAGACCAATGGTTCGCCATACCTGTTTAATTCTAAAACGATCTTTTTATCCTTTTTCCATCTTGATAAGCACATAAACTTTACTTTGCACTTCAAAAAACCTGTTTTATAGTCAATTTCGCTTTTGTCTATCTCATTTATTAAAACTAATTTATACCATTCGCTTTCTAGTGAATAATCAAAACTTATTCCTTCAGTCGAATAATATAATTTTAAAGGTGTTGTTGTGTTTATGTTCCCCACAAATTCGACAAAATTTGTAAAGTGTTCATAACTAGAAAAGTATAAGTTTCCAGAAATTGTTTGAGTTTGCGTTTCTATTTCTTCTATGAAGCAAGTATTCTCGACTTCATAATTAGTTACTTTGGTCTGTATTCCTAACCCACTAGGATCTGCAAAGAAACTGCTATCTTTATCGTAAGGATCTTTTGGTGTTAGATTCCATTTCTTGCCTAATGCATTTTCTAACCAAAACTTTCTCATATTTTACCACCCAATTCCCTATTGATTCTTTGCGCCAATATGTCGGCCACAAGTTCTGCATTTTCTTGACTCATTTCAGTTTCTCCGTATGCATCTATGGTCACATTGACATCTATACTATCTCTATTTGAATTCTCACTTATTTGCGTTGTATTGATATCAAAATCATTTTCTAGATCAGAATACGAATCTGTTATTCCTTCCATAATTTTAGCCTGTGAATTCAATTGGTCTGATAACTCGTTGCTTCTACCAGTGAGAAAGGAAAACAACAATGCCAATGTTAAGATAACTGCTACAACTGCCAATGCTATCGGAATAAGTGGAATACTTGCTGCAGAAACTGCTCCAATACCACCTGCCGCCCCATAACTTGCAAGTGTTATTGCTTTTACAACACCTATAATTGCAGTTATGATTGAAATAACTTTTGGCAGAATAACTATCAACATCAATAGGAATGCTAAAAATTTTTGTGTTCTCGGATCTAAACTTGTAAACCATCCTATAACAGTGGTTAAAATCGGAATTATAGTTTCTATTATAAACTCACTTAATGTTTGAAGTAGTGGCAATAGACTTTCGGCAAGTTCTGCTCCAACACTCATAAATTTTGTTTTTATTTCTTCCCAAGTAGTTTGAAGTTCAACTGCCGCTTGTGCATTTTCTTCTGTTGTTATACCAAGTGCTAGTTGTTGTTCATTTAATTCTTCAATCGTTTCTTGAGATGTTTGCATAACCTCAAGAACCGAAATAGCGTTATCTCCAAACAACTCATAGGCCAAATTATTCCTCAGGGTAGAGTTCTCTATCTCATTCAGTGCTACTACAACTTCATCATAGATGTCAGACAACTGCTTTGTATTGCCTTCCAAATCAGTGGTCGAAACTCCCAACCTATTGAGAATATTGAGATATGCTGTGCCTTGGCCTAATGTGATACTATTTAATGCACTCTTCAAACTATTCAAAGCATTATCATAATTGTTTGCGTCGCCTGTAATCTGTTTATATACATTTCGTTGCAATTGTAATTTTTCAATATTTACTTCTAGTTCTTTTGAAGATTGCACTAAACTACTCGTTGTTGCAGTGAAAGCAGTCGCAAGTGCAGTGGCAGAAGTGACTAATGTTAAAATAATTTTTGAAAAAGTACTTGCCGCACTTTGTGCTTTTTGTAATGATGTGGTTACATTATCAAAGCCCTTGGATATGTTATTTATCTTGGTTATTGTCGAACTGTTTGAGGTCTTTTCTAACTCATTATTGTATTTTTTTAATTCATTCTCAGCTTTTAAAACAGAAAGTTCAACTTTCGCAAATTCTTTTGCAGTCATATCTCCGTTTTGAAATGCCTTATTCGCTTCTAATTGCTTTTGCCTTAATAAAGCAACCTTTTGTGTGGCAAGACCAACTTCATTCTGAAGATTTTTCATTTTATTGGCCATTGCTTCTGCATCATTTGGATCCAGTTTTAATGCTTTATCAAGTTCTCTTACCATAGAGGTGGATTCTCTTATGGAAGAGTTTAGTTTCTTTACTTTTTGGTCTATATCATCTAGACTTCTACCGACTTCCATACCCACCTCCTACCTATTTATTTTTGTTTTAAATCTTTCATCAATTCGGTCATCAAGGCCTTTCAAGTTGTGGATTGCTTTACTAATGAATCTTGTTCCCCTTATAGTGCTTGAACCATAGTTTAAGATGTTTGCAATTTTTTGATAAGGCACGCCTTTTCTATCCTCGCCTTCAAATTCTATTGTATATCCATACCAATTGTATCTAACTGTGATTTTGCTTTTGCGAAGAGAGTTTAATAGGCCAAGGGTTTTACCTCTTGGTGTTGTTTCTTGCAACTGCTGATATAATTTTTCCACTTCTAAATCTATCTGTTCTTGAACACTTTGAATTGCCAAATCTCCAAAGTTGTTTATGCTCTCAAAATACTCATATAGTTCTTTTGAAACACCATCATTCCAACTCGCCATTTTAACCTCTTAATTTGCCTTTTAATGTCATTTCAGCAATGGACATTGGTGGTGTGTAGTTTATATTCTTGCCTTCAGCTCTTGCTAGTGTTATGGCATCTATTTGTGATGAGTAATTTACTAGATCATAAAAGACATTTAATCCAATATCGGCAATGTTAACTTGCACGCCCGTTTTAACAGCACAATAGAGCATTTGTGTTGTGAAGTCAGTTTCAATTTGTGGAAAGTTGCTGTTTTGAAAACTTGGTCTTATCTTTTTTTTTGAGATATAAACAGAGAGAAGAATTCTAGTAATTCGTTTATTATCTTCGTGTCCGAAACAAAGTATGGCGGAATTGACATAATAAGCTCTGCTATATCCACTTTTTCAGGATATATAGCAGTCGCCATAAGTGATGCCAGAAAATTCAAAATAAACTCGCTATCAAAATTGTATTCTTCTATTGTTTCAAGCACCGACTTTGTTTGCTCTGGTGTCAAAGATTCAATATCATCTACCTTTTCGATTTTCAATTCTCTCAATTTTTCTAGTGTTGCTTGACTAGAATTTTTCTTTGCAAAACTGATTATATCGTTCAACAAATCTCTACCGAAATAACTTTTATATAAGATGAAAGTCATTGCGTTGCCACACAATTTGATTTCATCATCATCTGTTTTAATTGTTTTTATAAGTCC
>DVLK01000042.1 GCA_018715545.1 Candidatus Caccovivens faecavium
TATTGAAAATAAAATAAAAAATAAAATTAAATTAATTTTAATAAGGATTAAATATGTTTAATTTTAAAAAGAAATATGGTCAAAATTTTTTGACAGATAAAAATCTTTTAAATGCTATCGTAAAGGATGCAGAAATTGACAAAGATGACTTTGTCATAGAAATAGGTGCGGGCGCGGGTGCATTAACAAGTGTGCTTTCAAGTCACGCTAAAAAGGTGGTGGCGTTTGAAATAGACAATGACCTTAAAGAGATTTTAACCTCATTGAATTTAAAAAATGTCACCTTTCGTTTTGAGGACTTCATGAAAGTCGATTTAAAGGAATTTGACGAACCTTTCAAGGTGGTTGCAAATCTCCCTTATTACATCACCACACCAATTATATTTAAACTTCTTGAAGAGAGTGATAAACTACTTTCTCTCACCGTTATGGTTCAAAAAGAGGTGGCAGAGCGCATGGTGGCGGACGCGAACGGCGATTATGGCGTGCTTTCTGTTATGCTTGCCTTTTATGGTGAAGCAAAGATTACAAGAATAGTCAAGCGAAATATGTTTTACCCTGAACCTAATGTCGATAGTGCGGTTGTCACAATAAAGATAGAAAAAAAATATGCCGTTGATAAACAGGCATTTTATAAATTTGTTAAAACAGCTTTTTCCATGCGCCGTAAAACATTGTTCAATAATCTAGCCCTATCTTTTTCAAAAGAAAAGTTAAAACAAATTTTTGATGAAGAGTTTTTAAGGCGTAGAGCAGAAAGTTTGACGATAGACGAATTTGTTGAGGCATATAAAAAACTGAATTGTAAAGAATAAAAATAATTAGATGCAGTAAAACGGAGATGGATTTTAGTTAAAGAATTTGATTATAAAAAATAATTTAAATTAGATAGAAAAGTTATAAATGATGAGAATACGAAGTGCTAAACTAAAAATCATATAGGCTATTTTTTATATATTCGACAGTTTAGAAGATTTGTAAGAGAACATGAGATTTGATTGATTAAATCTCGCAAATATCTTATTTCTTCGTCATCTCTTCCACATGCTAGCTCCATGGCGAGATATGTGGCAAGAAGTATCATGTTTTCCTTTTCTTCCATATTTTTTTATATTCGTTTTTCATAAATATTGATATACAAAAAAATGTAAAAAACTAGGCGCTATTGTAAAATGTGTCGATGACGCTTAGTCAAGTAGTGGTAAAACATCGATAGAGAAGGTGGCGGTTATTTCTGGATACACTTTGGCTGTGACCTTATAAACACCAAGAGCCTTAATAGGTTCTTTAAGGTCAATTTTCTTTTTGTCTAAGTTAATATTGATTTGAGAGAGTGCTTCGGAAATTTCTTTGCTTGTCACAGAGCCAAACATCTTCCCATTTGCTCCACATTTGATTTTAAGAGTGACAACCTTACCCTCAATCTCTTTTGCAAGTGCTTTTGCGTTTTTTATCTCCTCTTGTTTATGAAATTTTTGAGCGATTTTTTGCCCTTGATTTTCATTTAATGCTGTGCTATCGGCGCGCTTTGCTAGATTATTTTTGAATAGATAGTTGCTGGCATATCCGTCTGCAACCTCTTTAATATCACCTTTTTTCCCTGTTCCTCTGACATCTTTAAGTAATACGACTTTCATTTTAACTCCTTTTTCTATAACATTTTAAAGCATTTTTGTTTTGTTTGTCAAGAAATGGTAATAATTTTAGTGGAGGAAGTATGGATATTCGTTGTAGAAAGACAAGTTGTGTATATAATGACCGCTACACTTGCAAGGCAAAGGCGATTGATATCACAAGAGCATGTATTTGTAAAAAGTTTGAAAAAGGGGAAGAGGAAATTGATAAGACTAAAAATATGTTTTCAAGAACGCCAAGTTACGCTCCGCAAAGAAATAGCAAAACTATCAAGATAGAGTGTAACGCGCATTGTTTGTTTAATAAAAATGGTGCATGCCAAGCAAATGGAATAACCTTAAATGATTTAAAAAATAGGCCATATTGCATAACCTTTTTGAGAAAATAGATATTGACAAGGCATAAACTTCGTGATATACTCTCTTGTAAGAAGGGGAGTTATGGAAAATAAAAAGGTACAAAAGACAAGAAAAACTAGTGAAGAAGAATTAGAGTTAATGGCAATTAATGAATTAAAAGGCTATATTCCAGAATTAAAAGAGGAGATGAATTACGCTTCAACAGAAATGGAAGATATATTCAATGAATTTTGTTCATATTTAAGTTATACACAAGAAATTAAAAGTGACAGATTTAGGAGAATGGAGGGAGCATACAAGGATGTCCTTCGTAGAATAGCACGATTTGGTGAAAAATTGACTAATTCTTCGCAAATTAAAGATAAAGATTTATATAGCGAGGTTTTTAACGGCATTCTTGACATACATTCAAAATTAGAAAGTCTATTGTTTTTGCATCTCAGTAAAGCAAAGATTTATGCACCATTATGTGAAGATATTAAGACTATTTTAGGAAGCAATGAGTATATGATAGAGCAAGTGTTCGGCGTAGGTTTTTTCTTTTGCACGAACAGGCATAAAATTTACAATTATCAAAGATGTTATGTGGACTGTAAGGCAGTTGAAAATTATGAGGGTGATGAAAACGGAGTGCCTCTTCCTGACGGTTATTCTTCAAGCTGTGTACATAAGGGAGTTTGGCTGTATAACGAAAGGAAAGAGAAATATGACGTATTAGGCAAGGAAATCGTGAAGATAGATAGAGATGAAAATTTTAATGATGTCTTACTTGAAAGCGATGACGAAGAAGAAAGAGATCTGAATAATTAACATAATAAATTTTCCCGTATGCAATGTAAATTGAGGTATTTTCTTGACAAATAAATATAAAGATGATAAAATTTTGATATCAAACGATGAAGAAAGAGAGTAGTTTCATTTGTGACTTACAGAGAGGCAATGGTTGGTGGAAATTGTCCGTAAAATGAATTGAAAGACACTTTTGGAGTTTGGCTAGCTTAATAAAAGTGGTCATATTTGACAAATTAGGTGGCACCGCGGGTATTTTTATTCGTCCTAATGCAAGTTTTATTTTGCATTAGGATTTTTTTATGGAGGAAGTTATGATTTTTGAAAACAAATATAGAACTGTTGATTTAGGAAGTTTAAGAATTGATGATGTTGGCAGAACTGTACGCTTATCTGGCTTTGTTGACACTATAAGAAAACTAGGGGGGATTACCTTTGTTATTTTAAGAGATTTTTATGGTAAAACGCAGATTATTTTGCCAGAAACTATGAATATTTCGCTTAATAAAGAGGATGTTATAAGCGTGGAGGGTAAGGTTACAGAGCGTTCCAGCAAAAATCCTAATATGCCAACGGGCGATATTGAAGTGGTGGTGGAAAAACTAGAAATTTTAGGGAAATGTGAAAAGACACTGCCATTTGAAATTAAAACAAGCCAGTCTGTCAATGAGGATTTGAGGCTTAAATATCGCTATCTTGACCTTCGAGCTGATTACAATAAGGAGATGCTTAAACTTAGAAGTGACCTTATGTTATATGTCAGAAATTTCATGCATGACTTGGGCTTTTTAGAGGTACAAACGCCAATTCTCACCGCTTCAAGTCCAGAAGGGGCAAGAGATTTCTTAGTACCTTCAAGATTAAATAAAGGCAAATTCTATGCTCTGCCACAAGCGCCTCAGCAGTTTAAGCAGTTACTTATGACAAGCGGAGTTGATAAGTACTTCCAAATTGCTCCATGTTTCAGAGATGAGGACGCCAGAGCTGACCGTTCACCGACAGAATTTTATCAAATAGATATGGAGATGGCTTTTGCTACACAAGAAGAAGTCTTTAAAGTTATTGAACAACTTTATGCAGGCATCTTTGAAAAATTTGCGGGCAAGCGTCCAAAGACACCTTTTGCAAGACTGACCTATGAACAGGCATTGGAAGATTATTGCTCAGACAAGCCAGACCTAAGAAATCCACTTAAAGTTTATGATGTGAGTGATATTTTTGCTGACACCACATTCAATGCCTTTAAAGGGAATACAGTCAAAGCAGTAAAGGTCAATTGTGGCGAATATGGCAGAAAATTCTACGACGCTTTGACGGAGTTTATGAAAGGTAGGGAAGCGAAAGGCTTGGCGTATGTCAAAGTGACAGATGATAATGTGTTTGAAACGGGTATATCTAAATTTATCACGGAAGCGGAAAAGAAAGCGCTTTACGAAAAACTTGCGTTTGAAAAAGGCGACACCATTTTCTTTGTGGCAGACGAGAAAGCAAAAGCAATTAAGTTTGCTGATATTTTAAGGCAGGAGCTTGGAAAACGACTAAATCTTATAGATGAAAACGAATATAACTTTGTTTGGATTGTTGATTTTCCATTCTATGAACTTGATGATGAAGGCAAAATTGAATTTTCGCACAATCCTTTTAGTTTGCCTCAGCCTGACATTGAAGAGGTTAAGAAAAATCCACTTAGCGCAAAGGCATATCAATACGATTTGGTTATAAACGGCTATGAAAGCTTGTCGGGTGCTGTTAGAAATCATAGACCCGACTATATGGTGGAACTATTTAAAATTGCTGGCTATGATAAGAGTGTGGTGGAAAACAAATTCCCAGCTCTATACAACGCATTTTCCTACGGTGCTCCACCTCACTGCGGAGCAGGTGCTGGCTTTGATAGGCTGATGATGCTTTTGACGCACAATGAATACATCCGTGATGTTATAGCGTTCCCAATGAATAAAAATGGATGCGACCCTCTCACCAACGCGCCTAATGTTGTTGATGAAAAACTATTAAGAGATGTTCATATCAAACTTATTGATGATTAAAGGAGAAATTATGAAAAGAATAGAGCTTAGAGATTTAAACAAAAACTATGAAAAATTTAAGGACAAAACTATCACAGTTTGCGGTTGGGCAAGAACGATACGCGACAGTAAAAACATCGCCTTTATCGAACTAAATGACGGTGCATTCAAAAGCGTACAAATCGTTGTGGAAAGGGCAAAGATTGAGAATTATGATGTGATAGTTAAAGAAAATGTCGGCTCATCCTTTGAAATTAAAGGGAGAGTTATCTTGACACCTGAGGCTAAACAGCCTTTTGAGATTAATGCAGACGAGGTGGAAATTTTAGGTTCTTGCGACCTTGACTATCCTCTTCAAAAGAAGCGTCACACTGTGGAATTTTTAAGAACTATTCCAACAATAAGACCAAGAGGCAATCTTTTCAATGCAGTGTTTAGAATACGCTCTGTTTCCGCTTTCGCCATTCACAAATTTTTCAATGAGAGGAACTTTGTCTATGTTCATACTCCAATCATCACAGCAAATGACTGTGAGGGGGCTGGCGAGATGTTCCAAGTGACAACACTTGACCTTGAAAAATTACCTAAAAAAGACGGCAAAGTTGATTACAGCCAAGACTTCTTTGGCAAAAAGGTGTCTTTAACTGTTTCAGGACAGCTTCATGAAGAGACAATGACACATGCCTTTGGAAAAACTTACACCTTTGGGCCGACATTTAGGGCGGAAAACTCTAATACCTCACGCCACGCTGCTGAGTTTTGGATGATGGAACCAGAAATTTGCTTTTGCGACCTTGACGAGCTAATGGATAACGAAGAAGAAATGGTGAAATATGTCATCTCATATGTTATGCAAGAATGCGAAGACGAACTTGAATTTTTAAATAAGTTTGTCGATAATGGACTTATTGAAAGGCTAAAAAATGTTGTGGAAAATGAGTTTGTTCGACTTGACTATACTGAGGCTATAAAAATACTAGAAAAGGTGAAAGAAAGATTTGTTTTTCCTGTTAAATGGGGAGTGGATTTGCAGTCCGAGCATGAAAGGTACTTGACAGAAGAGGTATATAAAAAGCCAGTATTTCTTAAAAACTACCCAAAAGACATTAAGGCTTTCTATATGCGTCAAAATGATGATGGTAAGACAGTGGCTGCTGTTGATATGTTAGTACCAGGTATTGGCGAACTGTGCGGTGGTAGCCAAAGAGAGGAGCGTTTAGAAAAACTAAGAGCGCGTTTAAAAGAACTAGGGCTGAAAGAAGAGGACTACGCATGGTATCTTGACACGCGTAGATATGGCACAAATGTTCACTCAGGCTATGGCTTAGGCTTTGAAAGACTTGTTATGTATTTGACAGGCATTTCAAACATTCGCGATGTTGAATTCTTCCCAAGAACCGTGGGGAGTATTCAAGGTTAATCAAATTAGAATTAAAAAGAACAGTCAGTAAGTGATTTACTGACTTCTTTATTAAGAATTTAATATTATTGTTTAAAAATATATATAACATGACA